>PNON01000028.1 GCA_013824865.1 Anaerolinea sp.
GTCAGCAGTTCGAAAGCCTTGACCTGCGCCAGCAAGCCGAAACAGACCGGCGGGAGCGGCTCGGCGGGGATAGGGTGAATACCTTTGCGATCCACTCTGGCAGGCATTTCCAGCACCCAGTCGGCCGGCCATTCTTTCACCGCGCCGTTGTTAGCAATGTTGACGATGTGCGTCTCGCCCAGGTCGTTGTAATGGGCGTTGAGCAGTTGGGTCGCCACCGTCGAGTAATACGCGCCGCCGCGTTTCATCAAGTCGGCGGGCGGTTCTTTCAGCCCGGGATCGGCGTACTCGCGCAGCAGGTCCTTTTCGACTTCGATGACCTCCTCAGCGCGCGAGGGCGGCCACTTCTCCTGCTCGGCCAGTTTTTTGGCGGTGTAATAATAATATTGCAGGTAATAGTTCGGGATCATGCGCATGATTTCCACCATGCGCGGCTCCCATTCAGGGTGCTCTTCGGCTTTGAGCGCGGCGATGTAACCTTCGATGATCTGTGGCCAGATGTCCTCGCCGTCCAGTGTCAAGCCGCGGTGCCAGGAAAGGTGGTTCAACCCCAGGGTCTTGAGTTCAGCGCGGGCGGGGTCTATCTTTTCGCTGGTTGCCTGCTCAAGCCTGCTCAGGAGCATCATTTTCGTTGTGATCGAGACGTTGCAGACGCCAACGGCTGGCACATCCGGCGCATATTTGACCAGCGCCTGGGTGACCAGCCCGGCCGGATTGGTGAAATTAGCCAACAGCGCGCCGGGCTGCGCCAGTTGGCGCATATCCTCGGCAATCTGCAGGATGACCGGAATGGTGCGCAGGGCTTTGACCATCCCACCCACGCCGGTCGTCTCCTGGCCGATCAGGCCGTGATGCTTGCCCAGGTACTCGTCCCTGCGCCGCGCTTCCATCTGGCCGACGCGCAACTGGGTGGTGACGTAGGAGGCGTTTTTGACGGTTTCGCGCTGGTCGGTGGACAGAACCACTTTGAAGGGCGACCCTTTATGTTCCACGATGCGTTGGGCAAAGCCGCCGACTATGTCCAGCCGCGCGGCGTCAATATCCATCAGCCAGAGTTCGCTGAGCGGGAATTGTTCCAGGCGGGCAAGAAAACCGCTGACCAGTTCCGGCGTATAAGTCGAGCCGCCGCCAATCACTGCTACTTTCATATTGCCATCCTTGTTTACTTGAAAACGTTCAGAAACTCCGTTTATCTCCGTTCATCTCCGGTTGGACTTTGAGTTTCCAAACCATTTCTACTTTTCAACGCCGGTAATCACGATGCCCTGGACGAAGAAGCGCTGGGCGAGTAAGAACAGGATAAGCGGTAAAATCAACGCCAGCAGCGCGGAAGCTTGAATAAGTTGCGGCCTTGATCCATAAATACCGGTGAAAGTGGCAATTGCCACTGATATCGGCCACAGATCGCGCTTGGTGGACAGGTAAATAAGCGGCCCAAAATAGTCGTTCCAGGCCCAGACGATATGAAATACGGTCACGGCCATAAGCACCGGGTAGGATTGCGGCAGTATAACCGACCACAGAATGCGCAGCGGACTCGCCCCGTCCATCATGGCCGCCTCGTCCAACTCGCGCGGCAACGTCATGAAGTACTGCCGCAGGAGGAAAGTATCGTAGGCATTGGCAAAGAAGGCTGGCACAATCAGCGGCAGCCAGGTGCCCACCCAGCCTATTTTTTGGAAGAATGTAAAGGTGGGGATGATCGTCACCGCGCCCGGCAGGAACATGGTCGAAATCAATGCTATGAACAGGATATCCCGACCCGGGAAGCGGAAGCGCGAGAAGCCATAGGCCACCAGCGTGCAGGAAATCAACACGCCGATATTGGTCATGATGGCGTAGAAAGTCGTATTCCACAACAGGCGCGGAAAATTAATCGTCTTCCACACCTCGCTATAATTCGACCAGGTCGGCGAAAACACCCAGGGGCGTTTAAGAGTGCGCCAGGAACCCTGCCAGACGATTTCACCCGTTTCTGGATTCTCTGGATCTATAAATACGCTTTCCTGCCGGCCCGGCTTGAAGAGGGCCAACTGGCGGGTGCTTCCATCGGGAATTGGCACATAATAAATATCATACTCCTTCCCGTTATATTCAAACACGGGCGCTTTTGCCGGCCAAATCGGCGAACCGAGCTTGGTAATCTGCCCCAGGTCTTTCAGTGAAGTAAAGACCATGAAGAGAAAAGGCGATAGGAAAATCGCCAACAGGACTATCGTAGGGCCGGTGATAAGGGCTATATTTGTACCTTTGCGGACTTTAGTCAGGAAATGCCAATTCATTATCCTCTGCCTCCTTTACCGGCTCTCTCCAGCATAGTAGACCCACTTTTTGGCAGTCGCGAACAAAATAACCGTGACAAATAATATCACCAAGAACAACACACAGGCCAGGGTTGAACCGTAGGACATGTTCTGATAGAGAAAGAATGTCTTATACAGATACAAGTTATAGAAGTTGGTCGCACCGGCGGGACGCCCCGTCCCTTGATTGACCACCAGCGGCACCAGGAAATACTGGAATAAACCGACGATGCTCAAGATCAGATTGTAGAAGATGACCGGCGAGATCATCGGGAAAGTCACTTTCCAGAACGACTGCCAGTAACTTGCGCCGTCCACTTTGGCGGCGTCGTATAATTCGGTGGGGACATTCTGCAGGCCGGCCAGCATGATCAACATGGCATTGCCGATGCCCCAGATACCCATGATGACGTAGGTCGGATAGACCCAAAAGACGTCGTTGGCCCACTGCGGTACGCTCGCCTTGGGCACACCCAACAGCATGAGGGCGCGGTTAATCCAGCCCGTTTCGGGGTTGAGCATGCCGCCCCACAGGAAGACAGCCGCCACAAAAGGAATGATGTAAGGCATGTAGAACAGCGAACGAAAAATATTCCGTCCTATCAAGTTTTTATTGTTCATCAGGAGAGCCAGGACGAGAGGTACAATGATACCGACCGGCAGGGCGTAAAGTCCAAAAATGATCGTCACCCACAGCGATCCGGGAGGAGACATTTTCACCTGGGGATTGAAAACTTTCTCTCCTTCAATTTCCTGCGTCCATGTGGCCCTTAATTCCGGTAAATCCCAGACCTGATTATCCTTGAAAAGGGTGCGATAGTTATCCAATCCAACCCATGCCACTGGATTGGTGACACCGTCAGTGATTTTGATGTTAAGAAAGGAAAAGATCAGGGTCGCAATCATCGGGATGACCGTAAAAGCCAGAAAACCGATAATCCAGGGTGAGATGAAAAGCAAACCCTGCCTCATCTCACGACGCGCCCCAGGCGTCATCTTTTGCAGAGAGACCCCTTTTCTGAATCTAAAATTGGCAAGATGTTCCATGATGCGCACCTCTTAAAGAGATTGGGTGGGCCAGCCTGCGCTGGCCCACCCAGCGTAAATCAAACGGCGATCTTACTTCTTGAAGATGACATCCAGATCCTGGCGGAGTTTCTCAATTTCAGCCGTGAGATCTATCGTGCCATCATTGAGCATCAGGTCGCCTAAGTTCTCGATGCGGTTCCAGGCTTCGTTCAAATTGGGCATCCAGCCCTCGGAGCTCGGGACATCAGCATACGCGAGACCAGCAATGATCGGATCCCAGGAAGTCACGAACGGATATTCCGCGGACTTCGATGCCAGGAAAGCTGCCTGATCACTGGCGCGAGCCGGCAGAGCGCCATAGATGGTCGCCAGTTTGGCAACGGCCGGACCGACGAGGTAGACCATCACTTCGAAGGCCTCTTTCGGGTGCGGAGTGCCCTTCCACATGCGGAAGGTATCAGCATCCACACGGCCATGCACCTTGCCATCGAAGGGGTTGGCGGGCAGGACAGCCAGTTGGAACTCATAGCCGGCGTCCTTGAAGTCGCCCAGACAACAGGTGTACCACAGATGGGTGTTGCCCATGGCGGCCTTGCCGCTGTTGAAGACATTGCCGCCGCCAAATTCGGGGCTGTCAGACAATGCGCCGTTGGCGATGAAGGGCTGAGCGCCCCAGATGCCGTCGAAGTAGAACTCCCACGCCTGCACGGCCTCATCGGGGATGATGGCGTTGTTTTGGGCATCGAAGAAATCAGCCGCGCCAGCGCCCCAGAAACCAACCATGTGCATGGCAGCCTGCCACTGCGGGATGTAACCGACCTGGACAATAAAGTTGCGGTCGAAGCCCGCTTCGGTGGCATTCTTGCCATTGGCGTCAACGGTGAGCAGCCTGCCGATCTCAGCCACGGTGTTCCAGTCCCACGGCTTCTGGGTGCCATCGGGCATGACGTATTTCTCGCCATACTTGTCAGGCGGGTAGTTCAGGCCGGCCTCGTCGAACAATGCCGGCACATAGAACATGGCAGCCGGGAACACGGCGAAGGGCAGACCCACCTGGCCTTCAACAGTGATCTGCATGTCAACTAGGGACTTTTCGAACTGCGTGGTGTCGTAACCAGTCTCAGCAATGAGGTCGCTCAGGTCAAGCCATTGGCCGTAGAAGAAGTTCGTGCCACCCCAACCCACCGGGCCGACGATATCGGGGCCGGCGCCAGCAGCAATCTGGGTGGACAGCGTATCCTGGGCGGCATCGTAGGGAACGACCTCGAGCACCAGTTCGATCCTGTCCTGGGAGGCATTAAAATCAGCAACGACCTCTTCCTGGACGACGATCTGTTCAGGGTCGGTGCCGGTGCCCAGGCCGACGAACCAGCGGATCTGCACCTTCTCGGTAGGAGGCGGTGGTTCAGTCGCAGCCGGGAGTTCAGTCGCAGCCGGGAGTTCGGTCGCGGCCGGGGGTTCGGTCGGTTTTGGACCGCAGGCGCCCAGAAGCATGGCAGCCGCCACGAGCAGGGCGATCAATACAAACAGTTGCTTTTTCATGGTAAATTTTCTCCTCTTGAATTTGTTTTCTGAAAGGATTGATTATTGGGCGTTTGGAAGGATAGAAACATATATTTTCAGGTCACCTCCTTTGACACGACTGGCTCTAATGGTTACAACCGCAGGAACGGCGGATAATGATCTCGGTCGGTAATAACGAGACCGGATCAACTGGCAAGCCTTGCAGCAGGTTGAAGAGCTGCTGCCCGGCAACACGGCCCACCTCTTCGGTCGGGGCGCGTACGGTGGTCAGCGGCGGGTTTAGAAAAGACGACATGCGCTGGTCATCGAACCCGGCCACGGCAATCTCCTCCGGCACGCGCCGGCCGGCCTGTTGCAATGCGGCGAACACACCGATGGCCGCTTCGTCGTCGCCGGCGAAGACAGCATCGAATTCGGGGTACTTGGAAGACAGGCAGGTGCTCATGGATTCCTGGGCCACCTTGCGCTCGAATTCGCCGGCAAGGACCAGCGCCGGGTCGTAATCAATCCCATGCGCTTGCAGTGAGGCTTTGTAGCCCATTTCGCGCCAGTGAGAGTCTTCATTGTGGATTGGGCCGCGCATGAAGATGATCCGTCGTTTGCCGTGTACTTCGATCAAATGGTCAATAATGGCGCGCGTCGCGGCCTTGTTTTCAACGGTGACAAAGGGGAGGGGGAGATCATCGGGCGGGGTGCGATGGATCAGCACCACTGGGAATTTCTTCTTGTGCAATTGATAGAGCTGCTCGTCCTTCAGGCTGGCGGCAAACACCAGCAGACCGTCGGTGTTGTGTGGGCCGATTGGCGGCTGGAAGTCGTTGTTCGAGGCGCTGCGGTGCGTCGCGACCAGCAGGTTGTAGCCATGTTGGCTGACCACCGATTCGATGCCGTTCAGGAGGGGGGCAAAATAGTCATTGGTCATGTTGGTCAGCAACAGCCCAACGACGCGCGCCTTGCGCGTGGCGAGGTGGCGTGCGGCGGCGTGCGGCAGGTAATTGAGTTCAGCCATCACCTTAATGAGCCGTTCGGCCACCTCGGGGGAAACCGGCGCGTTGTGATTGATGTAGCGGCTGACGGTCGCAACCGAAACTCCCGCCTGGCGGGCAACATTCCGAATGGTAACCGAGGAGGATTTTTTCGTCATCGTCTCGAATTCTTGTAACCGGTTAATGTAACCGGTTACATTATGGCATAAATGAAAGTCAAAGTCAATAGGGTTAATCTTAAAAATTGTAATTCGTCATGGAAAGAACTTTAAACTCGAGAGGGCAACTATCCAACCCACATATCAAAACTATATAGCATGGCCGACATGCCCATCAACAAGAGACTGGCGAGCGTCCAGACGCGGTCGAAGGCTTTATTCTTTCCAAGGTGAGCGAGGAAGATATAGGTGGCTGGAGCTACGTGAGGAAATCATATATCTCCACATCCTTCCACACATAGGCGATATGAAACTGCGAGAGCTAAACCTTAGCTTTATCGATCGGTTCTATGCGGGACTTCAGAAAGAAGGAGTTGGGCTGCGAACAATAGGACTGGTACACTCAACTCTGCATGTATCTCTTGAGCGTGCTACCCGCTATGGGTATCTCACAAAGAATCCTGTACATGGTGCTATTGTTCCCAAAGGCAGATCTCCAGAAATGGGTGTTCTGGATCAGGAGCAGGTATCCCGTTTCCTTGTTGCTGCATATGGAAATCCCTTTGAAGTCTTATTCCATCTGGCGGTTGTAACTGGAATGCGTCAAGGAGAATTGTTCGGGTTAAAATGGTGTGATATATCCTGGAATCAATCTATGCTGATAGTTCGCCGGCAGGTTCAGAGAATCCCCGGACAAGGTAAAGTGTTCTCTGAACCGAAGACAAAAGCTGGACTGCGAAAGATTGGTATTGGGGAAAGCACATTAGATAAACTAAGGCTTCAACATGACCGTCAAATGGACTTGAAAGCATTGGCTGGAAAAAGGTGGCAGGAAAACGATCTGGTTTTCACATCAGAAATTGGAACCCCATTAGATAACAGCAACGTCCTAAAAGAATATTATCACGTGTTAGACCGGGCAGGATTACCAAAGATAAGGTTCCATGATCTCAGGCATACGGCTGCTTCCCTGCTACTCAATAATGGGCAAGGAATACTGGCTGTATCAAAGTTACTTGGACACTCCAAGCCAAGCGTTACCCTGGATATTTATGGGCATGTCTACAATGAATCGATGGAACAGGTTGCCAGGGTAATGGAATCTTTGGTCACACCAACAAGGATCGAGTTGCCAGAAAAAGCTAGTAATAAGTTAGAAACCATCTCCAAATGAGGCCCATTACTAAAATTCTAAATTGCACAAAATTGCACACGGTCTTTTCCCAGCGCAAGAATACCCCCATATATGGGGGTAAACGTGGGTCTAACCGCCATATTTAGTGCCCCCGGCGCGGGTCGAACGCGCAACCAACTGATTCGAAGGGGTAGCACAAGTGTTCTATGCCGTATATGTGGTGGTTAATTGTCTGCCATATCCCATATTTAGGGGATAATTTGTCTATTGAGTCTCATATTTCCACTGTTTGGTAGTTAATTTGCACCTGAATTGCACCAAATTGTGAAGCAAGAGAAGGCGACCTGTATCATTTATTTGAAATCTTAAAGTATAACTTTGCAAGTTATGTCTCATCAAGAAACTCCTGATTCAACAGCCATTCTGTTATGGATTGTACTTTTACAGGGATTCCGCCAATTGTAACTTCTTTTCCGCTTGAGTCAGACAGAATCAGTGCACTATTTATTTGCAGTTCCTTGCTTGCATCTTCTATGGCGCGAAATTCTCGCTCACGCGTAGATGAATTTTCAAGTCGATGGGACACTTGTATCAATTGGTGTCTTTCGGGAAGGTAAAAATCCACTTCATACCCGCCAGGTGTGATGTAATAATAAATTTCTCTTGTATGCTGACGTAATGTTAAAAATACTAGGTTTTCCAAAAGTTTTCCTGTGTTTGGAGAAAAACGAAAACCCACAGAATTGATCATACCTGTATCGATACCATATATTTTCTTAGGCGCTATTTGCTGGCGTTTAACTGAATATGCATACAGATTCAACGAAAAAATCAACCAACTATTTTCCATATATTCAATGTAGCTTATTACAGTATTGACGCTTCCAAGTCGAAGTTGTTCTTTTAGCTTATTAAAGGAGACCATCCCGGCAGGGTTGCTCATCAAAAAGTAAGCTAATTCTTTTAATGCAGTTATTGCATCCAACCGGTAACGTGTGGCTATATCGCGGTATAAAACATCATCATACAAGGAGCGCAGCAGCGGCAGATCAGGGTATTTTAGTGCATCTGGGATACCCCCGGATATTAAGTAGGCCTTCAAAGCGCCGTTGATCCGTGCCAGATCTACTGTTGTCATTCGCTTAAAGTTGGGGATATCTTCACCACGGAATTGTAGATATTCTGTAAATGAGAAAGGAAATAATTCGATGGGGATATACCGTCCAGTTAGGCGCGTACCTAATTCTTTGCTCAGGAGAGAAGCGTTTGAACCGGTGATATAGAACTTGAAACCCATCTCCATAAATCGGCGTACGAAATGCTCCCAACCAGGGATATTTTGAACCTCATCCATGATGAAAATTTTACGCTCACCAAATGTCTCAAGCAACTTTTGGTAAAGATCATTGACATCTTCTGCTTGAAATCCCGAAAAGCGGTCATCCTCAAAGTTTATGTAATAAAAATTGTCTTTACCAAGTTTATGAGCGACCTGTGCAAGCATGGTAGATTTTCCAACTCTACGCAAACCTGAGATAACAATGGCATGCGGCGGGGGAGTTGCTTTTTCCACCTGCTTGAGTCTTGAGCGTTCTATCCCTATATCTCTCAACCAGAAGGATTCAAATTGCTCTAGCAGCATTGCTCGAATTTGATCATCGGACCAACGCATTTTCCAAGTATTTTCAGTCATAATGAAATGATACAACAATTAGTTTTCAATGTCAATGAAATCTTTTGCCTAGCGAAGGCTATCTTTAAATTTATAAGTAGATCCATAATCGCTTTACCTACCAACTAATACATTACAATCATTGGCGTTTTTTGTAGAACCAAAACCCTTTAGGACGTTGATGGCCAATCGTAGGCTTACCAACACCATATTTTGCGGGATAGGACGAGGATGTCCCCGGCTAATTTATCCCCCTGTTTGTATTGTTCCAATCAATATCCAAGTGAGATTGATCCTTTCATCGCCTTGCTGAATCCAAAGGAATAAAACTCATATTGTATTGCAAATAATTGGCAGAATGTGCTGTCGGTATATAATAACTTAGGTAATTATTTGTTCAATAAAAGGTCGGGAGCAAGCGGGTTCATAGAAACTAGACACGGAGCATGGGTGGGTTGTTAGGTGAAATATAATCATTCCACATTAATTCCTACTGGTAAGCATTTTAGTGCACCCTGGCTGCACTGCTAGCGGATATTATGGAGATGAGATTAATAATTCATTCAAATATTGACTTAATATTTTATGACTGCATATACTTCTCCAATGAGTTGATTTGGAATAAGCACTGATGCTTGGGAAAATATTTAAGAATCAGGAAATAAATTCCCGGTTAAAAACGTTTCGCGGAATGCGACCATCCATCCACGAAAAAACATCATCTACCAACATCCGGGAATGCCTTTCTGGAACTTCGCAGGTAGCGCCTGCCAGATGAGGTGTCAATGTCACATTATCCATTTTCAGCAATGGGTGATTTTTTGGTAAAGGTTCATACCAGAATACATCAAGTGCTGCTCCAGCTATCTGCTTCTTTTGCAGAGCGTTAATCAAAGCTTTCTGGTCGATCATGCTCGCGCGAGCTGTATTGATCAGGTAAACCGTTGGTTTCATTTGCAGAAAAGAGGAGGCGTCAATTATCGCCTTAGTCTCTGCAGTTACACTACAGTGGATCGAAATGAAATCCGACTCCGATAGAAGCTGCTCTAATGACACAATATTAATACCAAGTTTTGCTGCCCGGTCTGAGTCTCTTTCAGGAGTATATGTAATAACATGCATTCCAAAGGCCTTTGCCAATGAAGCAACCCTGACCGCCACATTACCTAAACCTACCAAGCCTAACGTGCGTCCATTTAGTTCAACCCCTCTTAATCGGGTATACGGTGAATCTCCATCTATGTCCCAGATGACATCAGCAGTGGGATTTTCTCTAAAAATCTCCTTCATTGATTCCCCTAGATAACTCCCCCCTCGCAGATACCGGTCACCACTAATAATATTGCGGGCTTGAGTGAGCATTATGCCTATTGTGTATTCTGCGGCTGCGATGGCATTCCTTCCAGGAGTGTATATCAAGGGAATTTTTCTGGCATTAACCGCATCATGATTAACATTAATGGGATTCGCCCTTGAAACACCTATAAGCTTAAGGTCTATCGCTGATTGAATCACCCGTTCAGTGATCTTTTCATAACCAACTAAAAGGATATCCGCTGATCTTACAAGGTCGCATAATTCATCTTCTGTTGATCGAAATCCCAAAAGACCCCAACCGCCTTGTTGTACATCACACCGCGATCTTAACCGCGCTAGCTGTGATACAGAAATAGACATAGTGACGAAAGCTTCAAGCTTTTCTTTGGCATGAGACATGAATGAATTGTAATATAGCTTGGGGTAATAATACGATTATGACAGGTTGAAATATATGCTAGGAATTCCTTCACCTAATTAAGGAAGCGGTATATACCAATTATTGAAGTAATAATTGTGCAGTATGCAAATCGGTAATCAAAGTATTGATCAGCTTCCCATGAATCGCCCCTATAATAGCCTTGGTTTTTTCAATTCCGCCAGCCACCCCCACAACCCGTTTGATTTCCCGAAGCTTATCCAAGGTTATCCCAATCACGCGCTCATTCATGGGGGAATGGACCAGTGATCCATGAATGTCATAATAACGCAAACCGATGTCACCAACCGCACCCTGGTCGATCAAGCTCTCCATCTCTGGCCAGGATATGATGTATCCATCGCGCATCAACAATGAGTCCCTGGTCGGATTACCGATGCCCACAAAAGCAATATCTGCTGAACCAGCCCTTTCAAGAGATTGGGAGATGGCTCTATCAGAGACTAACAGCTTTGCTGAATCGACTGAATCCATAACCCCCGGAGCTGGCATCAACCACATACCAGCACCAAGAGCCATTGCTGTCCGGCTGACCAGACCAGTTGCATGAGTTTCAGATTTCGGCTCTCCCAGGCCACCAACCATCTGCAGAACAACGCAGTTGGATTTCCTTTCCGTGGGCAGATTGTCGACCATTGAAGCCAGAGTAGCTCCCCAAGTTAGGCCGATAATGTCGCCATCAATAACGATGCGATTAAAATAGTCTGCTGCGATAACACCCACATCGTGGGCAATACTCTGCGTAGTAACAGGCTGGCTAACATCTGTAACAACCACTTCGAGAAGATGGTATTTTTGTTCCAATTGGCGTTCAATATCTGCATAACTGCCTGGTTCCTGCAGGACACTGATCTTAACCACACCCAGTTTGACAGCTTCCTGCATCAACCTGGATACTCTTGGTCTTGAAAGGCGGAGATTCCGGGAAATCTCATCCTGGGTTTGACCTCCCTCATAGTGGAGCTTGGCGATTTTTATCATTAAACGCTGTTTTTCGTCCATCTCTTAAACCTTTGATTATCTATTTTCATTTATCCAGCTGCTAAATATTCTGGAGCCAGAATATAAATTCTGGCAAACATTCAAGCCATAATATTTTAAGCACTATCCACAATTATTGGATGGGATTATTTCGAACAATGATCCTGTATCGTTGATAACCTTCCTCCCATGCCTCTGAAAACACTGGTGTGAAGGCCTTTGGATCAAAGGACCGTCTTACCACTGCACGGATATCGTCAATTGAGCTTAACTCCCCAAGACCCATTGCCTGTACCAGAACATTGCCGGCTGCTGTTGCTTCAACCGGACCCGCCACAACCGTTTGCTTAGTGACATTGGCAGCAATTTGATTGAGAAGGAAGTTTCTGGAACCACCTCCAATGATATGGATAATCTCCAGCTTTTTTCCCAACACATCCTGAAAATCCTCTAATAATGAGCGATATAAGTAGGCAAGGCTTTCCAATATGCAACGGGCGATTTCACCATCAGTCTGGGGAACAGGCTGACCGCTTCTATGGCAGAACGCTTGAATGCGGGCTGGCATTCCTCCCGGATCAAAGAATTCTGGGGAGGAGATATCGATGATAGGCCCACACTCCTTAACATCAGATGCCATTCCGGTGAGCTGGTCATAGTTGTAATTCCTGCCCGCATCATTCCACGCCTGTTTGCATTGCTGCAGCAGCCACATACCTGGAACAATCTTAAGGAATCGAGTCCGGCTGCTCGGATTTCCTTCATTAGTCAAATTCTTCTGCATACTTTTCAAGGTGATTACTGGTTCATCCAGTTCTGTTCCAACAAGTGACCAGGTGCCCGAGCTGACGTAAAGGAAATCCTTGTTTTCTGCAGGTACTGCGACCACGGCACTTCCTGTATCATGAGAGGCAGGCAGTATGACAGGGATGCAGTGCTGGGAGGCGGACGGTAAAATCCAGGGATGAATGTTTCCCAAAACCGTCCCCGGTAGGGAGATCTCCTGGAAAATAGAAATCGGGATCCGCAATTTATCCAGCAGTCCCTCTGCCCATTGGTTATTCTTCTGGTCAAAACACTGGGTTGTTGTGGCAACGCAGAATTCGCTGGTCTTCACTCCGCTCAACCAGTAATGGAGTAAGTCCGGCAACATTAACAAGGAGCTCGCCAGATCCAATAACTGCGGTTCCTGTTGCCGCATTGCATATAGCTGATAAAGTGTATTGAACGGCATGAACTGGTTGCCAGTCTGGAAATATACCTGCTCTTGAGAAACAACTGAGTGAAGCTGATCCTCAATGCCATTTGTACGGTGGTCTCGGTAATGGTATGGATTACCTAATAATTGATCGTTTCGATCCAATAAGGCATAATCAACCCCCCAGGTATCAACCCCCATACCATTGAGGTGAGATCTGGATGCTGCATATCCCTTTCTCACTCCGATCTGGATTTGCTCCCAGATACTCAAAATGTCTGTATAAAAATGGCCATTGACCCGAACCGGTCCATTGGAAAAGCGGTGTACTTCTTCAAGTTGGAGGGAATGGCCATTGAATGCGCCTAGAATGGCTCGGCCGCTTTCAGCGCCAACATCCAGGGCCAGCAACCTCAAGTTGTTATCCGAATGATCGGGCACAGAAGTATCCTTTCCGCGTTGATCTAGTCTTTATTGTTTATAAAGCGTTTTGATCCGCTCATACAGGTCCAAGAAAAGCGGATACCTTTTTTCATAAACCTCAGACCCGCCAGAGTAGTCCACATTTTCACCAACTGAAACCAGCTGGTTCACAGCAGCCACATAGGAGGGGAATATTCCCAGTGCATGCCCGCAAAGCAGGATATTGCCAAGGTTGGCTGTATCCTGGACGGAGACAGTGGAAATTGGTTTACGTAGAACCTTTCCCAATATCTCCAACCAGACATGACTCTTGAGACCACCACCGACCGCTCTAACTTCATTAATGGAGATACCCAAGGATTCGACGGTCTCTATATTGTGCCTCAACGCATATGACACGCCTTCCATAATGGAACGGATGAAGTGTGATTTACCGGTTTTAAGGTTTACGCCGAAGAAAACGCCGCGGGCATCCGAATCCCAATATGGAGTGCGTTCTCCATTAAGGTATGGTAGAAAAATCAAACCATCACTGCCTTCAGCTACATTCCTAGCAGCTTCATTGTACTGGTTGAATATGTCCCCGGAAGTGGGGGAATGTTCATCTCTTCGATCAAAGGCATTCTTAAACCACTCCAGGGACTCGCCGGCGGTTTGCATAATTCCTAATGTTGCCCACCGTTTCTGCAGGCAATAATGCCAGCAGAGAGTCCGGTTTTGGGTATCCACCAACGGACGATCTGAGCATACTGAGATCACCCCCGCCGTACCAATGATCAAAGTCACCTGTCCGGGGTTGACCATGCCGGCTCCAAGGGCAGAAGCAGAATTATCTGAACTACCATTGACCACCTGGATACCTGCTTTCAGTCCAGTGGCTTTACTTGCTTCAGGGGTGATCTTCCCTATAACAACATCTGAAGGGAGCACTTCGGGAAAATATTTTCTAGGTATGTTGAAGTAATCAAAAGCTGCATCTGACCAGGATTCTCTTTGTACATCAAACACCAGCGTACCGCTAGCTTCGGCATAATCTGTCACCATCTGGCCAGTCAGCATGTATTTGAGATAATCCTTTGCCACCAGGATGTGCCGGACCTGGCGCCATATCTCCGGCTGGTTTTCCTGAACCCAACGGACATGGAGAGCTGTATATGTTGTTGAGACATCATTGGATGTCTCCTGAAATATCAGGCTGCGCGCGCCAGGGTTGGCCTTGATGCGATCGACGATATCACAAGATCGCTGGTCCATCCATGTGATCGCCGGACGGAGGACCTGCATCTTATCATCCAGGTAAACCTGAGTATGCATCTGTCCGCATAGTCCGATACCAATAACCGAATCAAAAGCCTTGGGCTGCTCAGTCTGTAATGCCTGGCATGCACTCAGGAAACCAGTCCACCAAGCTTGCGGATCCTGCTCCGCAAAACCGGATGCGGGGATAAGTATGGGATATTCACGGGATTGGGATGCGATCCATTCCCCAGTCTCGGAGAAAATACTGATCTTGATGCTGGTTGTCCCCAGATCAATCCCCAATAAATGGTTCATGCGTTCCACCTCTTTTGAGCACGGATATCGATGACATACTTGACAATCATAACAAAGATCAACACGATCCCCCATAAGGCCAGGGTAAAGAAGTTGCTGATTCCCATCAAATTCAACCCGCTGGAGATCATTTGCAGGATTACCAGTGAGATAATCAATCCGGAGACTTTGCCAAACCCGCCAGCAGCACTGACCCCGCCCAATACAGCAGCTAGGATGGTCAGGAGAAGATACGACTCACCATAATCAGCTTTAGCTGAGTTGAATCTTGAGATCATAATGATGGCTGCAATGCCAGAGAATATTCCAGAGATGATATAGGTCCTGAATAAAACGACCTTATTATTTACGCCTGAATAAAAACAGGCCACAGGATTGGATCCAAACATGTAGATTCGGGTGCCTAGCGGTGTTTTGTTTAAAATCAATGACATGAAACCAGCACAAGCCAGGAAGATGATCATAGGCACAGGGATACCCAACCAGTCCTTGTTCCCGATAGCCAACATTGTAGGTGAGAAACCGGAGATTACATACCCGTCAGTCAGGACCAAGGAAACTCCACCCAGCAGGATCATCATCCCCAGGGTTGCCAGAATGGGGGAGATGTCCAGTACTGCAATCAGGAAACCATTGATTAGCCCAACAATGATAGCAACCAACAGACCGGTCAGAATCGCCCCAACTACCAACCAGGGGCTATTGATCAGCGCACTTTCAGGAGGAAAGGTTTTTGTTAGGATGAGCGCCATCACAATACCAGAAAGGTTAGCTGTCGCAATGATCGAGAGGTTGATTCCCGAGGTCAGCATAGCAATCATCATGGCCAGGGTCAATACGCCAAGCTCTGGCAATTGATAGGCCATCGATTGGAAGTTTCCCAAGCTCATGAAATCAGTCCCGGTCAATCCCCACATGATGAGTATCGCTGCTACCATCACAATTAGTAGTATTGAGAAGTGTGACAATTTTCGAAACACAGCTATCCTCCGGAATTAATCGTTCTCAATGATGACGCGCTTGTGGGCGGACATCTTACGGCGGTAGGCACTCACCCCAACACTTATGAGGATCACCAATCCTATGACTACCTTGTACCATAAGGCTGGAACATGCATCAAAGTCAGCCCGTTTCCCATGATGGCAATCAGCGTCACACCCAAGATGGTTCCAATTACCGAACCGGTCCCTCCAGTGAGGCTCGCTCCTCCTAAAACAACCGCAGCAATGACATCCATCTCTTTGCCAACCAGGGAATTAGGGGCAACAGTTTGGACAAGCAGCGCTTGGATAACGCTCCCAATGCCTGCCATCAGTCCCATATAGGAGTATACAAAAGCGGTATTACCAAAGATGTTGAAACCAGCCCTTTTTGCTGAATTGACATTGCCGCCCATTGCATAAAGGGATCGTCCAAGGATTGTAAAGCGTAGCAAAAACCAGCTGATAAAGACCAGACCAATCCAGATTACTGTAATGATTGATAAACCGTATGGATTGCCGTGAGCAGAATAAAGGGTAAAAACCCGGGTAGTGGCAAAATCCCCGAACCATGTCGGAAATCCATACAACCACTTGCCTTTGGTTATTACAGTAAGCAGCCCGTAGAAGATGTTTAATGTGGCAATCGTGGTGATGATCGACGGGATCCTGAATACGTGGATGATCACTGCATTCAGGAAGCCTAAGGCAATCCCAATTGACCCTGCAATGAGAAAAACCATATAAATATTTAGGTGGTCACCCACATTGAGGAGTAAAACGGCTATTGTATACCCGGCAACAGTGGCTATCGCAGTAAAAGAGATATCAATACCACCAGAGATCAGTACGAACAGCATCCCGATTGCAAAGGTACCCATGAGGGAATAACTCTTAAGTAGGTCAAAGAGGTTCTCAAGAGTAAAAAAATTGGGATTAATGATTGTGATGATGATCGAAAAGACCACAACCGCAATGAAGACGTATGTTTCATGTCGATTCAATAATTTCTTCATGCCTGGAATTCCTTAATAAGTCCCATTCACGTAATTTCCAATTTCATCCTGGGAAGTCAGATCGGTATCGAATTCTCGAACGACCATTCCTTTATGCATGACCAGGATACGGTTACAGTTGTTGAATACCTCGGGAATTTCCTCAGAAATCATGATAATTGCGAGCCCCTTCTGAGCAAGGTCCCGTATGATTTCATGGATAGCGAATTTTGCTGCGACATCAATTCCGATGGTAGGGCCGTCCAAGATGAGTACCTTGGGGGAAGTGGCAATCCACTTGGCAAGCACCACGCGTTGCTGATTGCCGCCGGACAATGTCTGCACAGGCGATTCAGCGCTGGGTATCCTGATGGATAGGTCCTTGACCCATTTTTGAATACTATTTCTTATTTTATTTTTATCTAGCAATCGGAAACGATTTACCAGGGAATCAATGGTTGTGATGATAATGTTATCTCCAACTGACTGGATATTAACCAATCCCTCACTTATGCGATCCTCAGGTACATATGCAATGCCTAGTTCCATTGCATCCTGGATACTCTTGATTACTACTTCTTGGCCGTAGAATTTGATCTGGCCTTTATCCGGTTGGTGAATACCAAACAGGGAAAGGGCTAGCTCGGTACGCCCTGACCCCAACAGGCCCGTGATACCCAGTATTTCTCCAGCATGAAGCTTGAAACTAATATCCTTATATTCTCCCTGGCGAGAGAGACCAATGCACTCCAAGATAGGTTTGTTTTTATTCTCCCTGGCAACATAGCGAGAGTATTCCACTTTCTTGCCAGTCATTAGGACAGTTAATTTCTCATCATTTAATTCGGTGCTCGGGTAAACCCCGACCAGTCGTCCATCCCGAACAACACTTACCCGGTCAGCAATTTGCAGAACTTCATTTAACTTATGGCTAACAAACATGGTGGCGATTCCTTTGGTTTTCATATCGATTGCAACATTGAGAAGGGAATCAACCTCGCGTTTTGTAAGCGATGATGTGGGTTCATCCATAATGATCAGTTTAACATCATGTGTGAGAGCCCTGCAGATCGCAACCAACTGCTGGTCTGCAATGGAGACTTCACTCACCAGGGCATCAAGTGGAAGACTGACATTAATGCGTGCCATCGCCTTTTTTGCAATCTGATGTAGTTCTTTCCAGTTGATGATTTTCTGGTGATTCGCAACATATTGACCGATGGCGATATTTTCAGCCACTGTAAGATTGGGGAATAGGGAAAGATCCTGGTAGATAACCTGAATACCCCGGTTAATAGCATCGATAGCCTTATGGCTATGGACTGATTTTCCTTCAATTTCAATCCAAGATCCAATATCTGCTTCTTCCGTACCTGAAATGATCTTGATCATGGTGGATTTGCCGGAGCCATTTTCTCCTACAAGGCAATGGATTTCACCTTGGTATATTTCAAAATCGACCTTGTCAAGCGCGGTCACGCCAACATAATGCTTACTGACTTGTTTCAGGGATAAAAAGGATTCAGCCATATATAATTTCCAAGATTGATTAACATGAGCAATAGAAGAATTATTAAACATCAAGTAATAATAGGAGCTTCTTTCAATACCACGAAAGAAGCTCCTATCAAACCATCAATAACTTAGAAACCCAACGATGCTGCGTTTTCCTTGTTAATATCCAGGATCGCATCTAATTTGATAAGGGTTCCGTCTAGAGTAGCTTTCCCCAGACCAGGGATTTCCAAACCGTCAACAACCTTGTTGCCATCGAGCAGGTATTTTGCGAGCCATACCATACCAAAACCAGCGTCAGCAGGATTCCAGAGCAAACCTTCCTTCATGGAACCATCTGCAAGGTAAGGGGCTGCCTGAGATGGGATTACAGTACCGACGACCGCGATCTGGTCGGTGAGGCCTTTTTCTTTCAATGCCTGTGCAGCACCGATCGGGCCAAGGCTGCCGAAACCAACAATTCCCTTGAGATTCGGATAGGCTTTGATCAATTCAAGCGTCTTCTGGCGAGCTAGTTCCTGGTCTTCACCACATGGGATGCGTTCAGTTACCAGTTTGAGGTTAGGGTATTTTTCCTGGGCGTAAGCAATCCCAGTATCTGCCCAGAAATTATGCAGCGGAACAGTCAATCCACCGACAAAAATGGCATATTCGCCACTATCACCCATATATTTTACCAATTGGTCCCAGGCATGCTGGCCAAATTTCACATTGTCAATCAACTCAAAATCATAATCAGTACCGACCTGATCAGGGGATTCATGGGTGATGACAATAATGCCTTTTTCCTTAGCCTTCTGGAAAACGGGTTCTAGAGCTTTCGCATCGTTCGGAACTACTGCAATCGCATCCACGCCTTTTGCCACAAGATCTTCAACAATCTTTACCTGAGCAGCCGGATCTGCCTGAGCAGGACCTGTCTGATAAGCGTTGACACCTAATTCTTTAGCAGCTTTAACAACGCCTGTCTCAACAACATTGAACCAGGGAATTCCGGTAATCTTAACCACAACAGCGATCTCATACGGTTCTGCAGCAGGTGCTTCAGCAGCAGGTTTTGGAGCGCAGGCAGCCAACAGGCTGAGTACAACAATTAAGGATATTATTCGAGCCCAAAACATTTGTTTTTTCATCATTTTCTCCTCAATATATTTCACATCTTCATAATGCAGACGTATACTCAAACCTTATCCGCTTCGATGAAGGGATAATACCCATTTATGGGTAAACAGATATTGCATGTACTTCTATTTATTTTCGTTGTCCGTAGGTTTTAAATTTTTCTCCGATAATTTTCATCTCCTCGTCTGATAAGATAACTGGTTTCCCTATACATTTGGTCTGGTAATATAGGCGGGATACTAATTCCAATTCTTCAGCTGTTGTAAAAGCAGATTCAATGGTATTACCAACGGTAACAATGCCATGATTCGCTATCAAGCAGGCATTATATGACCCGATCGCCGTAAGAATGTTGTCAGAAAGCGCTTGTGTTCCAAAAGTAGCATATTTAGCCAATGGTACTTTATTGCCAGAAAAGCCTATGAGGTAATGAACTGCTGGTAGTTCCCAATTCATGCAGGCAATAGTTGTTGCATATACCTGATGAGTGTGCACAACTGCGTTGATATCACTGCGATGTTGCAGTAAAGCTAAGTGAAATCGAATCTCACTGGATGGAGCAAGTTCTCCTTCAACTATTATCCCCTCAGGTGAGACAACAACCACGTCTGCAGGTTTCATCGAAAAATAATCCACGCCGGTAGGTTTAATTGCAACCAGATTCTTTTCCCGGTTAATTATGCTCAAATTACCACCGGACCCGGTGGTCAGATTTGAAGTAATTAATTTTCTTCCGTATTCAACAATGGCTTCACGTTCAACTGCAAGTAGCATGTTACACTCCTATAATATTATTGTCTCAATAGAAATATTATACAATCATAATTACAATATTTCAATATTGCAATATTGTAATTATGATTGTTGGAAGAGATTATAAATACAGGACTAAACTTAATGGCAACAGGATCATGGATGCGAATTAATCCGATCAATGTAATCTCAATGTCCATCACCTAATTGGTGGATAATCCCACGGGTCTTTTGATAAAGTTCCAGATAATTGTAATAGAGCGAAGAGTAATGGTCATGAGCTGATATATCTGGTATGAGTTTCTTGCCTGGTTTTACCCAGTTGGTTATATCCGACTTATATAAATTTCCTGCCGCAAGGCCGGCCAGGAAGGCATCACCATAACTGGCACCAATCGTAAGTTCTGGTAATATCTGGTTCATTCCACAGACATCCGAGACGATTTGCATCCAGGCTTTGCTTTTTGTTCCACCGCCAACTGCAATGATCCGTTTGATATCACCACCAATAGACCTAAAAGTATCAATATTATGTCGAATGCCATATGCGATCCCCTCCAGTATTGCGCGGTAAATATGCTTCCTTTCATGGGACAATGTTAGACCAGCGATAATGCCCCTGGCATATGGATCATTGATTGGAGTCCGTTCACCACTGAAATATGGCAGAATGAGAAGACCATTGGACCCAGCAGGAACACTTTCTGCTTCTGAGTAGAGGATCGAGTAAGCTTGTTCAGCTGGTAATTCGCGGGCTAGCTGATCTTTAAACCAACGTGTCAGCGAACCTGTGGTGGCCATTCCCGCGGCCAGATTAAACTGTCCAGAGAACGCACCGGCCACAGTCCACATACGGGGATCCGGTGTTGGCTTGGGAAGCACAAGGATAAAGAATGCGGTGCTGCCATACATTACCATCAGGTCCCCCGGCTGGACTGCGCCTACGCTTATTGCTTCACTAAGTGCATCGACGGCGCCAACAGCTACCGGAGTTCCCTGCTTCAGCCCAGTTTCAATAGAAGCACTCTTGCTTACAGTTCCTGCAATCTCATCACTCCATGCTACCCTTGGAAGGAGACTGATATCGATGATGCCATCCATGTATTTTGTGGACCAATCCAAAGTATGGATATCAATGAGTGGCATATAATGGCTGGCTGTGTGCCGGTCCATCACCTTTTCACCAGTTAATTTCAGGATGATATAGCTGCTGGCGGTGGTGACATGCTCTGTTTTCTTCCATAGGCCAGGTTCATGGTTTCTCAACCATAAGATCTTTGGACCCACCGCCTGACTGGAGAGCGCCATCCCGGAAAATTTGAATATTTCCTCTTCACCGATCTTTTGATTAAGCTGATCGATCTCCTCGCTGGCGCGGGTATCGACCCCATATAGAATTCCTTTTCGGAGTGGGCGATCATACCTATCCAGAGGTAGCATACAAGGTCCAATAGCACTCACTGCCAAGGCAAGAACATTCTCTCCTGAATAAGGTGAGCCGTCGAGTAGGTTTTTACATACTTTTACTACATCCGCCCACCAAACGTTATCCGCATCTTGTTCTGCCCAACCTGGTTGGGGTATGTCCATTAAGTGTTCAATAATAAAGCTTTTTTGCACTTCTCCTGCTAAATTAACAAGCACACCTTTGGTTGAATAAGTTCCAACATCAATTCCAAGTAAATATTTTTCGGTCATTATTTCTCTCCACAAAGCATAAAATGTGATGACACTAATATAATTAAAGCAGAAATATGAATTTTGAATATACTATTTACCAATCAGTAGGTAGATTAACAGTGTGGTCGTGTTTAAATGGCTATCCCAACTCGGGTTTGTCTGAGGCTCCGGAATAGTGTATATTGATTGTGATACACTCGAAAATTAAACATTGCCCTTTATAATCGTAACGGAGGGAAATTCTTACCGGGAGACTCGTCCTATGCAAAATCGGATACACGCCATAAGATCATCCTTGTTGTCTTTGACGTTATTAATCCTTGTCATGGGGTGTGGCAGATCGGAACTTCCACTTTTGCAAACTACATCAACAGCAGGTAATATCCCAACCATAACACCTTCACTCGTTCTTACCTTGCCTCCAACTCTGGTGCCGACCTCCGTACCCTACGAAGGACCAGTCAAGATATATGGGCATGTTTTGAATTCATCTGGGAAGCCGGTGGATATGGTGGTATCTTTCGATGCCTTTGGGCTGGGAAACCTTGGCACAGTAATCCCCGATTCCAATGGATATTATGAGAAAGAATTACCGGCAGCAGTCCAGTATATCGTGTCGATAGAACCAAGACCCGCGACTCAAATTGGCATATATTCTTTACCAGCTGGATTTCTGCCGGAGAGAAGACTGATCGTCCGAAACGCACCGGAATCAATGGCCGATTTTACCGTCCGGGATGGTGGTATTCTGTGGTTGAAGGCCTATACGGAATCCGGTTGGCCGATGACAACCCAGGATTATCGAGCGCCTTGGATCACCGAGGCATACCCTGTCGGGTCATTCCCACACGGTGAAAGTATTCAGATGAGCTATAGCGGTTTTCCACTCTACTGGGGTTGGATCCAGAACTCTGAGAAAAATATTCCTTGTGTGATCCTGCCGCCCGGAGAGCCAGCAGAGATCTGGATGTTGTGGCGGCTTCCCGAGGTCGGGACAACCTTTCTGCATGCGGACAACGGCGGTAAGGGATTCTCTGTGACAGCAGGAGAGATCCTGCCTATCAATCTGTTATTTGAGTTCGCCCGAACAGAGTATGGAGAAGCTTTGCAGCAGTATCAGGAGCTTCAACAGGCGGGGTATTTGTTCTCCTCCGATCTTCAAAACAGGATGGATCAGGCGCATCAGAATTGGGCCATAGCAGAAAATTCCGCCCAGCAAGGGTCGGAGAGCGACAGCGCAGTGTACTCGACCCAGGTATTGACGAACGTGATCCAAGCTCGGGAACAGATGGCCCTGGAGAAGTCGCAACAGGATATCGATCACAACCGGAAGGGCAACATCAACGTCATACTGGTTTCCGACAGCGGCGTTCCCTTCGCAAATACCAGGGTCGATTACCGGCAGGTATCGCATGACTTTGTGTTCAGCGTCGGCTGGCCATTTCCCCAACAGTACCAAGCATTGCGGGAAGCCGGTTTTGAATATGCTTGCTTTGAAAGCTGGTGGGGGGAGATCGAGACCAGCGATGGGGTCTACCAGTTCCCCGATGCGACGGTGAAGGACCTCCAGGTAGCTGGTTTCGGCACCGTGATGTACGCCAGTGTGTGGACCACATCTGCCTACCAGCTAGCCACCCCCGGTTTCCTGTCTGGTGCCAGCCCCAGTCAGCTCAGCGCCCAGGCGGGGCAGTATAGTCATGATGTTATCCAACATTACAAGGACCAGGTCAAGATCTATAATGCCTTTAATGAGCCTGACCAGTTTCAGGCTTATTCCTACACCACCGAGGAGCTGATCAACCTGGTTCAGGCATCGAACGATGGTGCCCATTCCGCCGATCCCAATGTCCTGACTAATATTGCCATCTCAGTCCCTGCCTTCAAGGGTATCATGCAGGGCGGAACGATCTATTCAGTAGCTTATGATATGTATGGAAATGTAAAACCTGGTGTTTCCTATTATGATCCACCGATCTTCTCCGGTTATGACTTCCTGCAGGCAGCGAAGAGTGCTGGAGTTACCACCGATATGGTAGGCCTGGAATTCTATTACGGGGTGGTCCTGCCTTCTATTGATCTGGGCCTATTCAACCAGATGCTGGAACATTACAGCAATGTGTCCGACAACATCTTCCTTTCCGAATTATCCTATGCCACCCTGGATGACTATCCTAACCTGGAAAAACAGTGGGAGTGGTACGGGGGCTGGCATCAGGGTTACACCGACCAAGCCCAGGCGGACTGGGCTCGTTCCACAATGACGATTGCCTTCAGCAAGCCGTATGTACACGGTATTCAATGGGTTGGCGCGAGCGATGGACCGACCGATTACGATTTCGTTGGAGATGGGTTGTTTCACTCGGATATGGTTACGCCCCGACCGATCGTTTCTGCCATCAGCGACTTGATCCACGACTGGACCACAAACGGCACGGGCACGACCGATTCGAACGGTTCTCTTCCCTTCCGCGGCTATGGTGGTGAGTATGAACTGACAATCACCACTCAGGACGGTCAGCTGTACCGCGCTCAGGCACATATTGCCGAGCAGGAAGACAATTCAGTCAAGCTTGTTGTGGATACTACTCCCCCGGTCATTAAATCCGCCACCAGTAATCCAAACATTGTCAGGAATGGTGATTATTTGGAAATCAAGGTGAATACGGACGAAATTGGGGTTGTGGTTACTGTAGATGTTTCTTCCCTGGATACAACAAAAGATAATCCAGTCACGCTTGACCAAAGCGCAAGTGGAACATATGCAAGCAAGTTTGCTATTGGAGTGTTGAATACCGCTCCCAACGGAGTGAAGACCCTGCCAGTCTATATGGCTGACAGTGGGGGAAATGTAAGTGAAACGGCCATCGAGTTGGAGTTGAATAACCCGACCCCGCTTCTTGATCCTGTGCCTCCGGATGATAACTTCGATGGGTCTGTGCTGGACACGTCAAAGTGGAACCTGAATAACGACACCAGTTCATCAGTCGATCAGAATGGTAAATTGATTATGAAGGTAAACAGCACTCCCGCAAGTTCTGGCGCAATGGTAACATCCACCTGGGTGTTTACAGGCGATTTTGATGTACAGGTTGATTTTCAGATCGGGGAAGGCTGGAATACCCCAGCCAGGGAGCACCTAGATGGTGCAACTATGGGTGTTGCGATTAACGGACAAACTTATCACATCACGCGCCTAAAAAGCAGTAACCAGGATTTGTTCTTCGCCTGGAGCAACCAGGGCACCCTGACCAAGAATTGGCCGACAACGGTTCTATCTGGAAAGTACCGGCTGGTGAGGGTGGGTGAAAACCTGTTTCTTCTTTACGACAGCGGCGCTGGATGGCAGGAGTTGGAGAGTGTGATTGTACCTGTTGGCCCCGCTCAGGTCTATTTAGGGAATACAAGCGTCAATGCTTCCCAAGCATTTACAACATATTTCGACAATTTTAAAATCAACTCTGGGTTGACTACTTATAATCCATAACCAATATACTTTGTCAGAAAATTTCAGACCCATAGATCAGTACCATAGGTCAACGTTATCCCGTATCGTAATTACGAAGATTGATTTCGAAGGTGAATTTACTTATTGCCTATCGGTAGGTTCTTTCTCCAAATCAAATAAGTAATAGAAGAAAATGACAGGAATAGACATGCGCACCCCTTTGTTTCATAGTACTTATGTTCTATAATAATATTATGGAGAGAGGTATGGAGGAAAACCGTAATCATTGGGACAGGCAATCAGGGGAACCAAACAGGTGGTATTCAATTTTTACTGAGTACCGGATGCTCGGTCCTAACCGAACACTGGTTGATACATATCGTAAGCTCCGCCCTGATGAGCCCCTACCCGCCTCCAATCGCCTGCATATTCCGGGTGGCTGGAAGGATAATGCCGGCAAGTGGCGCTGGAAAGAAAGAGCAGAAGCCTGGGATACTGAACTTTATCGAGTATCTATTGCACGAGAGGAAGAAAGGCAAAGAGATGTCTTAACAACAGGCTTGGCTATCAAAGCCAACAGGGTGGATGCTCTCAATAAGCTCGCAAAGAAATTATGTAGAGAGGCGATGGATCCTGATAAACGCTGGCTCAAAGAAAAAAGAGGGGATTTGGAAGTAATTCATTTCAATGCCGGCCTGATCGAGCAATGCCGGGGAGTATTAGCTGATATTGCCAAAGAGATGGGTCACAGAACAACAACGATGGATGTGACCACGAATGGGGAGAATATCAATCAGGGTATCGTGATCATCCTGCCGGAAAAGGATTGGATTGAAACTTGAGAACATCACCCATACAATAACGCAATTCTTCTGTTCAAACGCACTCATTCATATTTTCTTTTTTATCTTTCCTGGGATTAATGACAGGTGGGCAGAGAAACCAATATCGATAATAGGGAACAAAAGGTTGGCTTTAACCCACTCTACCGCTTAAATAAGCATCTTTTTTATGTAGCCAGTTTTATCCTCGACCTGGAAAAGTACGTGATGAGCTTCAAATTCCTCCCGGGTAATGCCCTTCTCCCACCAGGCAACCGAAGTGTAAGGTGTATTGGAAATGATGAATGATTCCAGTTTCACATTCGAATCACCAAGCCGAACTTCCAATTGCTTGATTTCCTGGTGAAATTTGATCTTAGGATCGTTCATCCCTTCCAGATTGCGAATACCCTTGGGATCGACAAAAATGATCCTTTGTTGGCTTCCCACCACCAGCCAGAGAATGAAATCCGGGTAGAAATTGCCGGCTTCAAAAAAGCCGATCCCACGCCCGCGGCTCATATTTCTCAGCAAATATAGCTCATTGCCCTCGAAAAATGCTTTGTTAGCTTCGTAGAATCCTTTCAGGTCCTGTACGAAATCGCGTTCCCCTTCATTGAGTGCAACCGGTTTGACCTCGAGGAAGTTATTCGCCACATAGATCAGCGGTTGGTAAAGATGCCGATCAAACATAATCGAGAGCATTCCCTGGTATTCAATATCCTGCAGTTTTTTAGTCTCAATGAGTGCCTTAATATCTCCCAGCTTTTTGATGATATCGTCTTTCGACCGTTCCACCATGATATGGTATTCGGTGAAGAAATTAGTATCGCTGGTGCTAAGTTCTGAATATTCCAGGTGATCATTTTCCCATGCTGCTTTATGATACTTATAAAAGCGATCACAATACTTCTTTAATAACGCGATCGCAATCTCCTGCCATTGATTGACTTGATCAAAAGAGTGAAACTCCAACACATCCTTAGGTATGTAAAGCTCATACCAGCCCGGATTCTGCAACAATTTTAGAATTTTCTCATGCGAGAGGTTAAGGTTGAACCAGGCGCGCTCATTCTTGAATCGCTGCAATTCAAAATAAATGGCATCCAAATTTAAGAAAGCGATGTGAGTTTGGGTAAGAACAGATTGATTCTGTTGTGCTTCCTGCAAAGGACCTTGTCCGTGTTCACTGGCTAGAGCCTGGATTTTCGGATACCAGTCTAAAATGACTTTTTGTCGTCTAAGCAGATCATCCGGCTGATCCAATGTAGGACAGGGACCCTGGTGCTTAAAATCGACCCCTTCTTTCAGGTGCACGGTCTTTAATTTAAGCTGACCCAAACCGTTGATCACCGGAAGAACGAAATCAATCCGATCTTCGTTGGATGGCAGTCCTTCCTCTTCCAGGTAATCCTTGAATTGACGCATATAATCTGCGCGAATACCGAATATATTCAATGTTTCCAGACGCTCCATATCTTTGGGCGCAGAGTTCTCGTCAATCCTGCGGCTGCGCTTCAGGCAGAAATCTTTGCCTTTCAGGCGCACTCCTCGCCCAAACAATTGGATGATCTCCGACCCTTCTGTTCTCCCGATGTTCATCAAACCCATTGTACTGACTCGCCAACTGTTCCAGCCTTCGGTGAACTTTTTGGAACCAATGAGGATATTGATCTTGGATTGAGGATCATTCAAGGATTGAAAGAGCGATCCCGAAAACTCTTGATCACTGACTACCAATTCCTTGTGAACTTCACACGATTTGCATAGATCGGCTGCATCACCCACATTGATCAAGCCAAATCCGTCCTGGTCACCCAGGCGCAGCGCTATTTCTCCGTCAGCACCTTTTAATAGAATGACATGCATTGACGAAGGTGCGTCTGCATTAAAGATCACTCGCAGTACATCTGCGAATACCTGCTCCGCTGATAACCCGCATGTGACCAGGTAGGTAAATGCTGAAGAGAAAAGATCGTTGCCATGTGTATCCAATAGTCCTGATTGGCCTTTAAGGAATGCTTCGATGTAGCGGATGTTCTCTGATCGATTGGCTGCACTGGTGAACTCCGCCAGGAAAAGCAAAATATCCACTACATCAGAGACTTTACGTTTATTTTCCGAGCGCACCGCTTTTACGCTGCCGCCTACAAAGATCCACAACGGATTTTCAAGCAGGTAAGGGCGGTATTCCACCTTTTTGTCGGCATACAATCTCATTTGTTGATAAAAGGCCAGCAGGCAGGCAATTAGGTAACGTTTTCGCTTGGCTTCGTCCGAATCATCACCCAGATTCAGGATGCGATATTCTTTGCCATAACCATCCCCATAGAAGTATTTATAGGAATAATCAAATAGGATGCAGTGAGCATAAGTTTGTTCCAGAGAACGGTTACCGCTGGCTTTCATCGCCTGACCAAAGGTGGCGGAATATTCAAAGGAAAAACCGTTCTCGCAAAGCTGCTCACGGCGTTTCATCCATTCCCCGGTTTCTTTCCCGCTGGTACCGCGATGACCTTCATCTACGAGCACCAGGTTATTGCCTTCAAAAGCCTCCACCGCGATGGTCTTCTCGCCGCTTTCCTCACGCAGTTTGTGAATGTCGATGATTTCCACCGATCGGCCTGAGAATAACGAACGCCCTTCTTTTACAAAAAGCTCTGCCTGGATACCCGAAAGCTCAAACTCCGCCAGGTGCTGACGGGAAAGTCCATCATTGGGGGTTAACAAGATGATGCGGTTGATCGACTGGTGGTGGTTGTGAAGGCCAAGATAATGCTGATATTGCAGGATGTTGATGTGCATCAGCAGTGTCTTTCCGCTGCCGGTCGCCATCCAGAAGGCGATTTTATTCAGTTCCTCAAACCGGTACAGCTCCACCTTATTTGCTTCTGCTTTCCCGTCATTGAACTTTTCCACCTGCTGATTAATGTCAGACAACAGCTTCCCGGGATTACTGAAATAGCGGTCAAGGTAAATTTCTGTAAACAACAACGCCAGGTATTGGAAATATTTAGGATGAAGCAAATTGCCCGACCGGTTGCGGTGTTCGGTGATGCGCTTCCAGTAACGGACAATATTCTGGTCGTATGCCAGCAATAGGTCTCGCGGCAGTTCCTTGCGATCGAATAACCTTGCGCACAACACATGGCAGTAATGGCTGATATTATTCTCGTCAAAACCTTCATACGCCGGGTCTTTAAGGAATTCCTGTAACTTCGAAAGATCTTTTACTTCAAACAGGCTGAGCAGCCACTGGTTGAGCACCAGTTTCTGATCGAACTTAATGGGTCGCGCTTGAACATCCAGAAGGCGGGGTTGACTGGTTCGCTTTTGCATTTTTCGCCGCCTATAGTGTTTCTGTGTCGAACATCAACCGCAGGAATTCTTCCTCAATCAGGCGCACCTTCCAGGTCTCATCGGGAAGGCGCAGATTCTCCAGGTTGTTGTCGCCGTTGACGTAGATTAGGTCGAATTCCATGTCGCGCGGATTGTAATCAGACTTGCGGAAGAATTCTTCCAGGTCTTTATTGCTCTTTTCTTCCAGATCGCGCCAGATGATGAGTGTACGCTCGCCGGCTGGGTTTTTGCCAGTGACCACTTGGAAGCCGCGAATGGACTGGATGGTCTCCACATGCAAGCCAATTAGATAATTGAGGGTTTCCACCAGGTCGACCTTGGTGGGCTTGCTTTCGCCGACCACACCACTTGCGATGTTAAGCTGGTAATCAAATGGATGCACAAAGGATTGGATGTTGAGCAGCGAACCTTTGCTTTCCACGTCCAACATGTAAGAAAGCATATAGTTCTCCTTGAATTCCGGATTAGTTTCAAGCGCCAACTGCTGCTCTTTTGCACGATTCAGAACTAAATTATTGAGCGTATCATAAAAATATTCCAATTCAATATATTTAAAGAAGCCACCCCCAGACCATTTTACTGATTGCGATATTCCTCTCCCCTCGCCATTTATTACCCTAATCATACGATTTAAGGGAAGCGTGTAAAAATAGTCCATTAATTCAATGCCTACCCATTTTCTAAAGAGTTTAGTTGCGACTGCGCAGGTAGTCCCGGAGCCTAAACAAAAATCAAACACAAGATCACCAGGGTTGGTGCATAATTCAATAATGCGTTGCAGAAGAAATTCAGGTTTTTTTCCATTAGTCAAGGATACCCCACCCTCGTTCATCATATCGTTGACATGATCAACAACATCAATCCATAAATCGCCTGAATTAATCCCAAATACTTCTCGGCCACCAATTGTTTTCAACTTATCAGAATAAAATACAACCTTGCTTCCGTCATATGCAAATCTTTCTAACCCTGTAGTTGTAATAACTTTCTGAAATTTCTTTTTTCCAATTGTCTTTTTGAATACATCTTGATCATTAGTTACAAGTTGAATAATACTTTTGGCATTTTGATAATAAAATTGAAGTTTTTCGTTGGTGGTGTGTAAACCTGCTCTTTTACGTGCATCGTTTATGCTTATAATTTGCCATTTTTCGGGTTGATCATCAATGTTAAGAATGAATTTGTTATATCTTTCATCGATTTCATCAGTCTCAACATATTGCGGATTTATATTAACATTTATTTTATTCTTTGAATACAATAGTCCATATTCTTTATACCGGACTGGTTTAACATCTTCATGTGCCA
>PNON01000029.1 GCA_013824865.1 Anaerolinea sp.
TCTTGAGCCATGGCGTTATCAGTTGTCATTCTTATGAGCAGCACGGATTTCTGTGCAACTTTCACAATCCGGCCTGTTGCAAAGCAATGCCATGGGATCATCACCCAGCATGGATTTAATTCGGTGGATCATTAAATTCATGGGAATGGCCGTTACCTGGCATCCATTGAGCGAAACTGTGCGGCTGATAGATTGCAAAACAGGGGTTGCCTCATTGAAGCCATCCGGACAGCCGGGCATGTTGGCACATTCAATGATGGTATCCTCGGTGCGCGCCCAGCGGATGAACTGCTTCCTGCCAGCCAGTTTTTCTATATAGTGCAGCGTGGTGTTGGCTGTCTGATCAACACCTAGCAGCAGAACCCATCCTTTCGCCTGGCTCAGTGAAGCCAGAGGTGCCAACGGATCCTCCAGGGTCTGCGATTGCAGCGCTGAATCAAGGTTGATGCCTGAGAAGGACAGGATGGGGTGGGAAGATCTGGAGACCTGCGGAAGCTGGCGGAATTTTTCAGCCAGGCTGCCAAGAGAACCATCCACTTTTAAATTCGGGTGAAATTTCTGCACGGCCAGGTTGCCCTCCAGATTGCTGCCATAAACCATGCCATTCTCAACAGGGCCAACTAGCGGGGTGACCATGGTGGAAGTGGTGTATGCCGGGAACATCAGGCGTTTAGCCATGGTGTACAGTGCGCTGACCATGGTTTCCGAGCCGCCCCTTATTTCTCCGAATTGCTCCTGGTCGGAGTGCACGAGAACAGGAGAATCTGCGGGTATCTGCAGATCAATCAGCGCAGTGACCACTTCACGGTAAGAAAGCATTCAACCTCCGAATTCCGGGAGTACATTAACCTAATTATAGCTTTATAACACAGTTGCGTCATTCTGTCCCAGCGCATACTGGAGGTTGGCTGGATGCAACATGGGAATTCAACTCAAGCCCCAGGTAAGCAGATGGATCCAGCGTGTTTTGAATTTCCAACTCGTTCAAGTACCCGCCATTACCATCGTCTTTGACGATGGAAAAATGAAGATGCACGCCAACCGGGTTGGCTGAATCCGCCGAGTAATTCCCCTGGCAACCCAATAAGTCGCCAGCTTTCACTGGTTTTTCGTAAGTGCCAGGTGAAGAATTTATAGGAATGAAGGAATTCCCATCCGGGTCCGCCAGATGCGTATAGTATAGCCAGATTTGTCGTCCGGGCATCAGTGGGTCATCAGGCACACGGATGATCAGGCTGGATTTCCAATCAGGTTCACGGGAGAGATAGCCATCATAAGCAGCATAGACCGGCGTGATCCCCGGTTTGGTGCCACTAAAAATATCAATACCTTGATCCCGATGACCAGGGTGAAAAGAATCATCCCATAGGTAGCCAACGAGGCCATCCGTAGGGAATAGGAAGGGGGCATTGCCGCAGTGTTCAAGCGCGGCAATGGACCACTGGGAGTATTGTTGGGGATTTCGAATCCAGCTCATTATTGCTGCGCTGCGGGTCATAGCTGGACGGAGTTGTATGAAAGAGAAAGCTGCCAGACCCATCAGCACCCCGGCGGTAAGGATCAGCCAGATCGGCAGCTTCTTTCGGATAGGTCTTCTCCCCGTCATGTAACTAGCGTTCATATAGACTTGTCATATTCCAATTATCCATGCTGATTATTATAAAACCATTTAAAAATAAATCGTACCATGTGGTATAAGAAAAGATTGTTGCGTTCCATCCCTGTCACCACTGCCAGGAAGCGTAAGGTCCTCGTTTTCAGGTCGTCCCCGCCGGAATAAATTAACCCTCCTCCTGTTTCTTTGGTTTGTGCAAGCAGGGTCAGGAATACCTTCATTCGTGTATAATAAACTTGTGAGGAAATGCAAATGAAAGAAAAAATCCTGGTTATCGAAGATGATGAAGCCATCCTGCGCATATTAAGACAAGGATTAGCCTTTGAATCCTATTTGGTTGAAACTGCCACAGATGGGCAGACCGGGTTAATCAAAGCACGCGAATGGCATCCAGACTTAATTGTGCTGGATTGGATGCTGCCCATTTTGGATGGGCTGGAAGTCTGCCGCCGCTTGCGTACCGTTAATAACGTGCCCGTGTTGATGTTGACCGCAAAAGAATCCATTCAGGATCGCGTACAGGGTTTGGATTGTGGCGCAGATGATTACATGGTGAAACCATTTGAATTGGACGAGTTCACTGCCCGTGTCCGGGCATTGCTGAGACGCTCGCAACCAGAGCGTCTGCCTGTGCTGACTTTCGCGGATCTTTCCTTGGACACATCCACCCGGCAGGCCACCCGCAACGGCCGCGTCATTCAGTTGACAGCCAAAGAATATGACCTGCTGGATCTCTTTATGCGCCATCCACGCCAGGTACTCACCCGCGAAGTTTTTTTTGACCGGGTGTGGGGCTATGATTTTGGGGGTGAATCCAATGTGTTGGATGTATATATCCGCTACCTCAGGCAGAAACTGGTGATAGGTGACGAACAGCAATTGATCCACACTGCCCGTGGTGTAGGCTATGTGATGCGCGAACAATCCTGATGTCCCTGCGGACCCAGCTTTCGCTTCTCTATGCACTGCTGGCTGGTGTCATCCTAGCGGTTCTTGGTCTGATTGTCTATACCCTCGTCAGCGTGATCCTTGTAGATCAGATCGACCGGTCACTTACTCAAACAGCTCATGCATTGATCAGCTGTACCCGTGTTAACGCTGCAGGAGAAATAGCCATCGAAAGCATCCCCTCCCTGGGTGCGACATCCACCACGTATATTCAATTCTGGGATACCCGGGGAAAATTAAAAGCATCATCTGACAATCTTGGCAATTTACAGTTGTCACTCGACCCCAATGGTTTGCGCTATCCAACCACCGTGTTTCGCGACACCCGGCTTAACCAGGCTTCCCTGCGCGTGTTGAGTGTGCCATTGCAGGTGGAAGGCCGCAGGATGGCTGTGCTGCAGGTGGGCACTAACCGGGAGATTGTGGATCAATTACAGCAGATTCTCGCGACAGTGCTGGGTATTGCCTTAGCTATATCGATCACCATGGCTGCCCTTTATGGCTGGTTGGGCACTGGTTTGGTTCTCGCTCCATTGGAGAAAGCAACCCTGGCTGCACGCAATATTGCGAATAAGGATGACCTCTCCCGCCGTATTCCGAATGTCTCCCAAAAGAATGAGATTGGCATCCTGATCGAGGCTTTCAATCAAACACTGGACCGATTGGAAGACATTTTCAACAAACAGAAACGCTTCATCGCGGATGTCAGCCACGAGCTGCGCACACCGCTGACCGTGATAAAAGGCAATGCTGGCCTGCTGCGCAAAATGAAAGTACCTGATGAAGAGAGCCTGCAGGGGATTGAGACAGAGGTGGATCGGCTGACGCGTATGGTGGGCGATCTGCTGCTGCTGGCGCAGGGGGAAGCCGGCCGGCTGGAATTGAACATGCAACCCGTTGATCTCGATGTCTTGCTGCTCGAAGTTTTGCAGCAAGCGAAAGTGCTTTCAGGTGGCAAGGTTGGGTTTCAAATCGCAGATATAGAGCAGGTGCGGGTGAGTGGCGACCGGGACAGATTGAAGCAGGTGATGATCAACCTGATCACCAACGCGGTGAAATACACTCCTGCAGGCGGCCAGGTGGGGCTTTCAATTAAAAATGTGGAAAGCCAGGCACAACTGATGATCTCGGATACTGGTCCCGGGATCCCAGCCGCGGATCTGCCGCACATCTTTGAACGCTTCTACCGCGGGGATAAAGCTCGCACCCGGCCTGCGGATGGCAGCAGCTATGGGTTGGGGTTATCCATCGTGGACTGGATTATCAAGTGTCATGGCGGTCGCATTGAAGTGAAGTCCAGGGAGGGTGTGGGGACGATTTTTTTGGTTTGGCTGCCATTGGCAGGAGGTATGTAAAAAGGTTGGATTCTTTGGGGGTTGATGGCAAGCGTATGTCTAAAAGATACGATTATTATTAAGTCCTGATTCCAGGCAATTCATTAAAGCAGTTTCAAACTGAGAAGAAGTTGGTTCACTTGAGCACGCACGACAGCCAAGCAGGACTATATGATCGGACATAACTTGATGAGGTGGTCATCCATAATTCGAGTGATATGGTAAAACGATCCAAATCATATCTATAGATATAGGCGATCTAAAAATAGTAAATATTACTCTGGGGCTTAGAACAGTAGATGATTTCATTAATAAATGTAATACCCTGTGACCTGATGGATCACGAATGTAACAGGAGGCAAATTTGACACAATTTTTCATTCTGGTATAAAATAGTTTTAATGTCAGGCTTGACTTGGAATAACGATTGTTGGCAAGATAACACCGTTTCTCATCCTGGTATATGTACAAGGAGCGTGAATGACCCGGTTTAAACATCCATTTACAATTAGCGAGGGTACAACCAACCCCATTCAAGGCCATGTAGAACTGGAGCAACCGCTTCCCTACCAGACAAAATCAGGAGGAAGCGGTTTTTATCGCCCCGCGCGGTTGCAGCTTGACGATGGCAGCAGCCTTGACCTGGTCATTTACCATAACCCATTCACATCCGCATTCATCTACATCCAGGAAACAGAAGCGGATCCCAACTTGCTCGATCTGACCGGGCTATCTAAAAAAGAAATAGCAAGCATCCATCGTTTACGCCTGCCCGGACAACTGATCATGGGGGCAAAACGAACGGAATTGATTGGACACGCGGTGGACGAGATTCTGGGAGCCCCATTATTGTACAATACGATCACGCCCCACCGGCAGCAAAATTTGGCTGTGTTCCCCATCGCCCGTGAAGGGTTAAAGTATGGGGTGGCTGAGGCTATCTATCACAATTACGGTTACTATTGTGATGAGATCCTGCTGGATGCCCACCACGTATTCGATAGCTCAGTACCAGTTTACAACCGAAAAGTGGAACTGGGTATCTTCAAGGATAAAGATCTGGATAAAGGTCAGAAGGATAAGATTAAAGTAGCCTTCATAGCCGATAGCATTGCCAGCGGCTTGGTGATGAAAGAAGTCATCGCCCGAATTTCTGTCCGCTTTGAATACCTCGAAAACGTGGAAGTTGTCTCCCCGCTCACCACCATCCGTGGGTTATGCCGGCTCGCCCAGGATGAAGCCTGCCGCAAGACTCACGTACGCCTGCATGTATTCGAAACCCTGCTGAACGCTCTCCCGCCGGATTATTACTATTCTGCGCATTACAACATTCCCGAGTTGCACATCGTTCCCGAACTTGACCGGGAATATCGTGCCTGGTGGGGGAAGGATGCCAGCGGAAATGCTATTGCGGATACTGCCTGTGCTGGTTACGGCTGGAGCGAGGTGTTTTACTCCCCGCGCAAACAAATCCAGATGATGAATGGCGAGTTAACCAGACGTCACGGAGTGACCATCACCGATATCATTCGTAAGAATCTGCTCTGAATAATTATCATTTTTATAGAATTAACCATTTCCAAAGTCAACCAGCCCGCGTTAGGGGCTGGTTGTTCGTTATTGAAAGGGATAACCAACATGCTATAGTGGCAACAGGTGGATTTTATGGATGGAGGTGGATTATGGATGAAAGTCATTTGCAGCCTTCATTGAAACAGAAACTTATCATCCTGGTCATTTTCATCCTTTTGCTTACGCTCGCGTGTGAGCAACCGGGAGTAACGCAAATGCTATATGAGGATTTCTTCGGTCCAGCAATGATATTCACAGCTCAGGCAAAAATCGCTCAGGCGGAACAGACAGCAATTATTGGCACACTTACGCAGCAGGCACGGTTACGATATCTCACTTGGACCCAGGAAAAAATAGAATATGAGACCTGGTTGAGTAACGAGATGTGGACGGTGCAATATCGTGATATGACAAAGACTGGCGTGCGAAACACAGAAATCGCAGTGTTTAACAAAGTATTGGATACACAAATATTAAGCGCTAAGACTGCGACTGAAATGGCACGGTAAAAAATACCCACTGATACTTACGAGCCTTATGCGCCATAAATCTATTCGATCACCTTCCCCTCGGAAATTCCAGGTAATAAGACCACAGTAAAAGGTGAGCTGGGATTCAGGGATAATAATGGCAATGTAAACCGGCTTACCATAGAGGTTGTGCACGCAACCAATTTTGGCGGAGCTGATTACAATCCAATGGACAATATTATCAGCGGGGATAGATTTAGTGGGGTAATTCAACTCTTTGTATGGTGTGATGGATCCCAAAAAGTAACTTTGAGGGCAACCCTTTATGATGATACCGGGCTTAAAAGTAATAGCAGGGATTTTTCTTTCCGCTGAACCGGAAATTAAATAAGATAAAAAATGCAATAGCCATCGGGTATCATCTGATGGCTATTAATATGGATTTTAGGATTACTCTTCGCTGATAGTAATGCTCTCGATTACATCCCCTTCATAGTTTGGGGAAAGCTGCGGGTCACGGCGGGTAATGCCATTCACCACATCCATACCGCTGATCACCTGCCCGAAGATGGTATAACCGTCATTTAACTGCGGGGTGGGCACAAAAGTGATGAAGAACTGGCTGCCATTGGTGTCCCGTCCGGCATTGGCCATGGCCAGCACACCCGGTTTGTCAAATGTCAGATCGCTGTCTTCATTCGGGAATTGGTACCCCGGCCCGCCCATGCCGGTACCGGTTGGATCACCACCCTGCGCCATAAAGCCCTCCAATACGCGGTGGAAAGTGGTGCCGTTGAAGTAACCTTCGCGTGCCAAAAAGACAAAGCTGTTCACCGTGATGGGTGCCTTATCGAGATACAGCTCGACAACAAATTCACTCCCCTTCGCCAGCTTGAAAGTGGCAGTATATTTCTTGCCTATGTCCAGGTTCAGATCAGTTGGTGCAGCATAACTTTTGGCGTTTTGCAGAGCAGTCACCTGTTCTGCCCTGACTGCTTCGGCCAGGGCTGACTGTTCCGCCTTCTGTGCCCGGTCCCGGATTAATATCCAGCTGACGCCAACCATAATGACCATGATGCCGATCACCGCGATCACCTGGATGACGGTGGTATTTATTGGTTTATTTTTTTTGTTCTTCTTCATGTTTTTATGAGTCATTCCTTTTCCTCTCGCGATTAGATTGCTAAATACTACCGCACCTCGCAGTTCACCATAGCCCGGGTATCAAACGGTATTTCACCTTCTCCATGTATGCTTTGTAACCGACCATCCCATTCAACAGCACTTTCTCTTCGTTGAGAATTCTAGCCGCCAAAGCAGGGACTATCAACAGTGCAGGCAGGAACGCCCAACTTGATCCCAGCGCCAACGGTGTGGCCATGTACAACATGCCAACCCCCAGATACATGGGATGACGCACAATGGCATATGGTCCGCTGCTGATCACCTTCTGCCCTTCCATCACTTCGATAAACCGTGAAGCATAGCTGTTCTCGCGTAGCACCAGGAAGAAGATCCCGTACCCCAGCACGACTACCGCCAGTGCAGCGACTACCAGCCAGACCGGCAGATGCGACCAGCCAAAACGCTTGTCAATACCGGGCAGGATAAATACAGAAATATATACCGGCATGGATAACCAGAGGATCAAGGTTTGCTCTTTTTCCTTCTCCTTATAATGCATGCGGCGTTCCAGCAACTGCGGACCTTTCTTGAGCAAATAAAAGAAAACACTCACCATGGGCAGGAACAGGCAGGCAAGGTATGCCCAGGCTTGCCAGTAATCCAGCGTCCCTGCTGGTAAGAATAAAAGTGCTCATATCACGAAAAAACCCATTACTGCACGGGTGACCACAAGTTTAATCAATTTACTTTCTCGTATTGGATTTTCCATGCTCCACCTTTTGAGAACGATAAGCATTATTCTACTCCATATCATAACCGTTTTTGATTAAGCTGATTGTTCCACCTTTTTATTTTATAATACAAGTCTGATACCAGGAGGTAACCATGAAGAATGAAGAAGGAAAGCAATTTCATTTGCATATCACCCATGGGGATGTAGGCGGTTATGTTTTATTGCCCGGCGACCCCGGTCGCTGTGAGAAGATAGCTGCTTATTTTGATGACGCGCATTTTGTGGCACAAAATCGTGAATACGTGATCTGGACCGGCACGCTTCTGGGGGAGAAGGTCTCTGTCGCTTCCACCGGAATTGGCTGCCCTTCCACAGCAATAGCGGTGGAAGAGTTGATCGACGCAGGCGCTGACACCTTCATCCGGGTTGGGTCTGCCGGTGCCATGCAGTCTGATACTCGTATGGGGGATGTGGCGATCGTTACAGGCGCGATCCGCGATGAAGGCACCACCCGCCAGTACCTGCCACTGGAGTTCCCCGCCATCGCCGACCCAGACGTTGTCTCAGCCCTGCGTGAAGCGGCTTTACGTTTGAAAATACCCTTTCGCGTCGGCATCTCACAAACCAAAGACTCGTTTTATGGAGAGGTGGAACGCAACCGCATGCCCATGGCTCCTGGGTTGGAGGAGCGTTGGAATGCCTTCGTGGCTGGCGGAGCCATCTGCTCGGAAATGGAAGCGGCGGCCATCTTCATCCTGTCCTCCATATACCGTAAACGTGCTGGCGGAGCCATGATGATCATCAATGATGCTGACCTGGCCGAAAAGGCAGAGGAGGATGCTTCCAAGCATATGGCAGAATTCGATGCCGACTGTGTTATCCGCGTAGCCGTGGAAGCCGTGAAGATCCTGATCAAAAAGGACCGTAATAGCTTATAGAATAAAAAAAGCGCTCCCCGCAGGAGCGCGTCCAATTTCGCTCACCTTTGAATTAACAATAGGGGAAAGGGTTAATACTTGCCGAAGATTTTGTTTACCGTCTGGTGAAATTTATGGATGGATTTCACTGGTTCAGCATACATCATGATGCACTTGCCAGCCACAACGGTCAAACCCAGTTTATTTGCCAACGCCAGCACTTCAGGCGAGTGCGATCCCTGTTGCAACCACAGCTTGCCCAACCCTGCCTCTGCCGCGTCTTTCACAGCCTGCAGCGATTTATGCGGGGGAATGCAAAATACCACGCCATCCACCTGCCCTTTCAATTCAGTCAAGTTGGAATGACACTCCTGGCCATCTATTACCTTTGCCGCAGGGTGGACAAGGAATACCTCGTAGCCCTTCTTTGTAAGGTCGTCCACGATGGTGTTGCCCATTTTCTTCCCAGTTTGTGAAGCCCCGAGGACGGCAATTCGCTTTGACTCCAGAAACAATTCGATCTCTTTATTCATTCTTTCTCCTGTGTTTTATTTCTGAATAAGATTCATCAATCGTATCTAAGCTGCATTCATTTCACAGCGTCGATGATGGCACGCAGTTCAACCGGCAGCTCACGGTTAAACGCTTGCAAGTTGGTAGCCATGTTGGCGATATCGGTTGTCCCGGTCACGACACAGGAGGCGTTCTCATGCAGCGCGTACAGCAAAGCCACCTCATGGCTGGACCAGCCCTTTAATTTGTTGATAAAGCGGTATTTTCGCCCTTCCCATATCTGTCCGGGATAATTCTTCAAAACTCGCAGAAGGTACCATATATCGGTTGCTTTACGGATATTGAAAAGCTCGTCACTGTAGAGTGTGTGTGCCAGTGGTGATTTCACCAGGATGCCGCAACCCCTGGCATATGCCAGCTTTACCTGCCGGGCTGCCTGTTTATGAAGAATGTTATAGGTCAGCATGACCACATCCAACACATTGAGTGACAGCGCAGTATCCAGCGCTTTGCCATCGCATGAAACCCCGATCAGCCCAACCTTCCCCTGCAGCTTCAATCGGGACAACTCTGCCAGCGCTTCCTCCAATCCTTGTGAAGGCAGGCCATGCAGCTGTAACAGCGGGATCCTTTCCAGCCCCAGGCGCTGCAGGCTGGCCTCCACCTGCTGGCGAAGTGAGGTGGAGGAATAATCCTTCAATAACCGTCCATTGTACAGCACCGTTCCAGCCTTAGTGCCAATCAGAAGATGGCTTGTATCCACACCCTTTAGAATCCGTCCGAGGCGGATTTCCGCGTTCCCGCCGCTGTAACTTGCTCCAGTATCCAGAAAGTTCACACCGGCGTCCAGCGCCATGTGAACAAGCTGACTGGCGGTCCGCTCGTTGAAAAAATCGTAGCCCCAGTATCCTCCACAGCCATAGCCCATGGCTGAGATGCTGAAACCTGTCTGTCCCAGTGGCCTCATGTGCATACGATTATGCCTTGAGAATCCATTCTTGAAAGATCATTATCTGATTATACAACCTTGCAACCCTTAGCAATCCCAGGTTTCTCAAATGGAGACTTTCTGGTCCTCAGATTATTTTAAATATGAATCTGTTTGAACCAATAGGAGCGAAATATTTCAATGCAACAAAATTAGGAAACCAACCTTGTGAACCTCCTTGCATCCAAAATATTCTCTTAACAGGTGAAGCAATATGGTTGAAGCAACCAGCAAGCCCTATGGCAGGCAGGCATAGCTGGCAGCAGCATGCGCACAAATTCACTCAGCAATCCAACCTGGTGGTGGCAACTCTATTTTTGCAAGCGCTCTCCGGAATGGCGGACAAATAGTTGGATAAACCAGTACATAGCAAAGTGAAGTATCGTCTTCGCAAGGCGCTTATTATTAATCTAATGACCCAACATCTAGTCATCCACCCAATTCCTGTTTGAACTTCAGAAAATAGATCATAGTTGCCAATGGGGGCAGGGTCGCAATCACATCCACCCAACCGACATCATCAAAAATGACAGCAATAATCGAAGCGCTGAGAAGCACCAGGGATGCATAATAAGGTTGTCTTCCGCCTTTCACAAGCCATAACCCCAGACCAATAAGCAGGAGTGCAAAACCAATCATGCCAATGGTCATGAGTACCACCAACCACAGCGGTATGACAAAGTCTGCATAATAACGCAGTGCATAACCAGCCCCCACCATCAACCAGATCAATGCGCACAAGTAGAGGGTCATCTGTCCTCCAGTCAATATTTTTCGCTGCTGATCCATACAGACTCCTTTATACTTCGTTGCCTGCCTTCTCTAACTGCCATCCGGTATTTTTCCAATGAGATCCCATTTATTGCCATACAGGTCCTGAAAAACCACCACCGTGCCATACGCTTCCTGCCGTGGTTCTTCGGTGAACCTCACCCCTTTGGATAACATGTACTGGTAATCTTCCCGGAAGTTGTCTGTTTGTAAAAAGAGAAAGACTCTGCCGCCTGTCTGATTGCCGATGCAACTTTCCTGCTCCGGGGTGGCAGCTTTTGCCAGCAGCAGCGAGGCGCCGCAACCGCTTGCCGGGGATACCAACACCCAGCGCTTTCCATCAGGCAAGGGAGTATCTTCCAACAGTGAAAACCGCAGGCTTTCGGTGTAGAACTGGATGGCTTCATCATAATCACGCACAACGAGTGAGATGGAAGTAATGCAATTCGCCATATTCCTCCTTTCTATTGCTTTTCTAATTTTATCCTTGCTCCATTGTGATCGACATTTTTCCTGCCGTTATTCTTTTCCTGCACTCAAAAAATGGTTTCGTTCATCCGAATCGTCACTAGTCATGTGTGAAATGATGAATTGAGAATATCCCTTCTAATCATCACACACAAGACCAAAATTTACTTAAGGTAACCTATGTGATTGTACCTATTGTTAGGAGTTTGTGTTTAAAGTTATAATAAGATTAGTTATTATCAGTTGTAGGAATCAATACTGGGGTTAATACACATGATCTACAATGTTTCGCCAGGGAATATCGGCAAAAAAACAACCATCCTCGTCATTGACGATGATGTCAGTTTCCTGTTTGGCATCTCGCGATTGTTGGCGAAGGCTGATTTCAATGTCATTGCTGCCACTGAAGGCATATCCGGAATTGCCAGGGCTCAAGCGGGGCACCCTGATCTCATCCTGATGGACATCAACCTGCCCAATATGACCGGTTTCCAGGTGAAAAAAGCATTGGAGAGCGATTCGCACACCCAGCTCATTCCGGTTGTTTTTCTCACTACTATTAATGATAACTCTGAAATAAATGACGGATTCAGTTCAGAAAACGAATACATCACCAAGCCGGTGGATACAACCATCCTGGCCGCCCGGATTAAATCCATCCTGCACAAAACAAAAACCGCGAACCTCCCCAATCCCCTGGCGGAAATTGACCAAACCACCAGCTTTGATCGCTTTAAACAGTGGGCGTATTCAGTTGAAATGCTCGATGAGCGCGCAATCGGTCACACCTGTCGGGTGGCTAACCTGACCCTGGCCCTGGCTCGATCTCTCGGCATCGTGGATGAACAGATGCTGGATAATATCTACAAAGGTGCGTTTCTGCACGATATTGGCAAGCTAGCCATCTCCGAAAGAGTGCTGAACAAACCCGGCCCATTGAACGATGAAGAGTGGGATTTGATGCGCCATCACCCCACCGTGGCATACGACATGCTTGCATCCATTGATCTCCTCAAAGATGCTTTGGATATCCCCCATTGTCATCACGAAAGGTGGGACGGTCTCGGTTATCCAAATAGGCTAGCCGGCAAGGAGATTCCCCTTGCTGCGCGCATATTCTCGGTGGTGGATGTATACGACGCCTTGACCTCCAAACGGCCATATAAAGAGGCGCAGAGCGAAACTGAGACATTGAAGGTTATCCATTCCCTCTCTGGCAAGCAGTTCGACCCCGCTATCGTGGAGAACTTCCTGGAAAACTTTGAAGCCCTCAAAAAATGGGCTTTCCAGGAACCGGAGTAAGCCTCCCGCCCTTATGCTCTGTCTCAGGCAACATGTTGCGCTGATCCTACGCTCACTGAAGATAACAAACACCCTTGAGATTTTTTCAAGAGTGTTTGTTATTTGCTGTAATTGATTCTCAGGGTTTGGGAACCAGAAGCATGATGCCAAAGTCTTTCTGAATGAATATTGGCTCATAGTATTCCAGCAAGGGGCGGGACACCCAGTTTACATAAGCGTTATTCTCTTCACTAAATGCCCTGCTTTGATCCTGCAGGGTTGTCTTCTGTATATCACTAACAATCAGCGCGAAACGTCCTTGTTCCAAATCTTCTGCGAACTGGTCGAAATAGGCTGCATTATTCCCCATGGCCTGATCCATCATATATTTCTTCTCGTAATCAGACACCAGGGTCACATCTTTAATATAACTGAATGTTAGCAGTTGACGCTGATCCAGGAAGAGCACCTCTCCACGCGTTTTCGCCTCATTCACTGCTTGCTCGATGGTAGCCAGTGCGTTGACCGTCCGGTTGGCAGGCTTAGACTCCAGCGGGCTGCCGCTGCGGTAGGCGATCCACCCCGGCACGACCATGGCCATCAATCCGGCGACCAGTACCCATTGCGGAGTGTGACCGTTCCATGTGCTAACTTCGGTCAGTTTTTGATTAAACCCGCTGGCTGTTAGGAAGACCAGGGTTAGGATGTACATATCCAGGTTATGCAGGTTGGAACCGCCGCCGATCTTGGTGCTGGCCAGCAGGCCGAGTACCGCGAAACCACCCAGGCTGACAGTCATGGCTACTCTGGCAAGCGGATGTACCTGCCATCTATGGCTGTGCATAGCCCAAATCAACAGGATAAGAAGCGGCAGGGTGGTGATGACTGCTCCCAACAAAATGCCCTCCCCGTAGGTGGCGTTCGGCCACAGGCGGTTTAGCAAAAGCGGTTGGGAGGCGGCAAAAGCTTGATCTGTGGTGAGCACATTGAACCAGGTACCCAGCGTACCCGGCAGGATGCCTGCCAGCCCCAGCGCCACTGGCTGCAACAGACGTCTCCACCAGGTTCCCTCACGTTGCGGGTAGGTGTTGAGCAGGTCATCCAGCACCAGCCAGGCGCCGGGCAAGACTGCCCAGGTAAAGCGGCTGATGCCAGCGTAATAGCTGATGACCGCCCCTGCCAGCAGCTTCACCCATAGCTTTTTTGACCGCATAAATGGCACCAACAGAATCATCGGTACCAGCAGGTGTGGATACACCGGCCCCTGCATGATGAACAGTGCTCCCCATAAAGTCGCTCCCCAGCGCATACACGCGTCTTTCACCGGCTTGAACAATAGCCAGGCCAGTAATAAAGGGGCGCCAATCCACAATACGGCATTCCAAAGCCGGTGCACCCAGATGGGCAGACCGGGGATGAGGAATGGCAGACCCCACAATGCGTAGCGGCCAGGCGTGTTGTATGGCACCCTCAAGTCGCCATTGAACTGGTAGAGGTTCTTTGCAAAGGTCAGGGAGTAATCATAAAAGCGATTGCCTTCAGACCATGACAGGCTGAAGGGTGTGGTGCGCACCACGGAAAGGTAGCTGAATGCGGCCAGGATGAAAGCTGTGACGCCCATACTGAGCAGAAAGCCAACAGCCACCCTGCTGCGCGAGTCATCTGCCTTGAAGAGCAGCAAAGTGACGGTTGTACTGACCAGCAGGTAAACAAAGAAACGCAGGAAAGCGCCGCTGAAGTAAGCGCCCCACTCGGTGTAGATGAAGAAAACTGGTGGAATAAATGCCAGCACACAGGCAGAAAGATAGCGGACAAAAGTTGGAAGCCCATGCAGGCGTTTTGCCAGCCGCCCCCCAAAATTGCTGAACAAGCCAGCCAGCAGCGCCAGGTTCGCCAGCACGATGACCCCCATCAGCAGCCAGCCAATGACGCGCCACTTGGTTGATTCAGGCGGGAGATTCTGAAGGTCCAATGCAGCCCGGTAAGAGATGAAAACCAGAGCTGACATTGTGAACAGCTTGAACCCGTTTTGACTGGTAAATGCCAGAACCTTTAGCATTATGGTTTCTGCTCCCCGGCAGGGTGATCAACACTGGTTTCGCGTGCCAGGCTCAACAGCCCTTTGCCGTCCACCAGCAGCCAGACGCCCCCCAGCAGGCTGACAGAAAGCGTCACCATGCGGATGAGGAAAGCGGCTGCCACTGCTTGTTCCGCGCCGGCGCCCAGTTGGGTGAGCATAATGGTGATGCTGCCTTCTTGCAGCCCCCACCCATTGATAGCCACCGGAACAAGCGAAATGAAATATGCCAGGTTGGCAATTGCCATCGCTTCCCAAAAACTGGCATCAATGCCAAGCCCACTCAACACCAGCCAGAAAGCCGCAAAGTTAAAGCTGACAGAGAGAATCGACAGTCCCAAGGAGTAAAGAACACAAGTGGGCGAGGTGAACCATTCGCGGGCCGAGTTCCACACCCGGGCAATTTTTTCCGTCGCCATCGTCCGCCAGGGCATGAGTCCTGCCATGGCAAGTGATCCAGAATCCCTGCCAATTTCCATTGTCTGCCCCAAAGGAGAAGCCATGATGGCGAGGGATGGCAGCAGCAATACAACCATTCCAGCCAGGTTGTATAGCCTGTCCGCCACCACCGAAGCCGTAGCGATGCCACGCCGCTCTTTCACATCCCGGGCGACGCCAGCCATCTTGACCAGGTCCCCCCCGATGGTGGTTGGCAGGAAATTGGAGACAAAGATGCTGATCAACATATACCCCAGCAGGCGTAAAAATGGCATATAAATATTCTTTATCCTCAAGAGGTAACGCCAGCGAACAGTAAAGATGATGTGGGCGATCAGGTAGCAAGCCGCCGCGAGCGGGATTATCCACCAATCCATCTCACTGACCAAGGGTATCACACCTTGCCAGTCCACTTTCGTTACCAACCACGAAATCAGCACAACTGGGAGGACGAAACGCAATACCTGGAAAGATTTTTTTAGAAGGTCATTTTTCATAATTCGTGTTTGCGCGGGTAATTAACAGAAACTGACTGACCCAGGTACGATCCATCGAGAGTACTTTATCCAGCTCCCAGGCAACCTCAGCCCAGAATTTGATCAAAGGACGCAACCAGTTCTTGCTTCCCCAGAAAATGGGATAGACTTTTTCCACTCTTAACCCCAGCCGCTCCAAATCCTTCAATATCTGTGGGAGCATGAATTTATGTTTCCACATCGGGTGGTCCTTCACCGGCGCATTTTCCCGGTAGCCTTTGGTGTTAATGAAGCTCACCAGGCATACCCCGCCCGGTTTCAGCCACTTCTCCCTGGCTGTGACGATGAGTTGCTCCCAATTTTCCAGGTACTCCAACAGTCCCGAGATCACCACGCAATCGTATGGGGAATCCGCCACCTCCGCATTGGAATCCGGATGGTCGAAATCATAGTAATCCACAGGTGGATTTGCTTGAGTTCTTTCTTTTTCACCGGCAATATCCAGCCCGCGGTAGCTGATGCGCGGATCGAGCAGGCGGTGGAGCAAGGCTTCACCCGCTCCCAGGTCGAGCACCGAACGGATGTTTCTATCGCGGTTGATTTCTTCCGCGATTAATAAAATGCGGGCATGTTTCCAGGTGAATTTCTTGGTTTCCTGCTGCCAGTAGCTTCTTTTTTCCAACATCGGTTACTTCTTCTTAAGGATCAATACAAAAGGCGTTTCCCAGTGGGCTTTACGGCCCAACCGGATGACCAGCTCCACCAGCCGCAGCTTATGGAGTATCTTCACCCAATTCTTGAGCTTGCCAAGCTGGGCGTAGTTTTCAATGCCAATGGTGCGCAGCCGGTCTTCCCAAATCTTGCCGCCATAATCTATCACCTCCACCTGGTCGCCCAGTGTTTCCACCATGCCAGACAGGCGCTGGTAATCGATCAACTGCAAATGGTTCACGAAATCGGGGTTGCGCCCCAGTAACCGCAGGTAAACCCGCGCCAGCGGTTTGGGTATGTGCGGGATCCACAGGATGGCATAGTGACCTTCCCACCATGATCCATAATTTGGAAATGTAAAATACAGATGTCCGCCCGGTCGGAGTACCCGCACGGACTCTCGCAGCACCGCCATTGGATCTAACACGTGCTCAAAGACAGTAAATGAGACCACCAGATCCATGGAATTGGAAGCAAAGGGCGTGGTTTCGCCAACCGCCCGCAGCACATGATCCGCAGGAGTGCCCACTTCTTGTTGTACATCGCGGCATACCTGAACTGATTGGGGGTTGGGTTCCATACCGTAGGCAGTGAGTCCGCCCCAGCGTGAGACGTAAGCCACGAATGGACCAAATCCGCTGCCTACTTCCAGGATATTCCCGCCCTTCACAGGCAGGTACGCCGCCAATCGCTGGAACAACTCACGTGAGCGGTTCAGGTCCAGGTAATCACGGGCCAGTTTGGCCGGGTCTGTCTTAACCACCCCGCGTAATGCATCGGAACGGTGGGCAGTTACCCGATGGATGATGGCATCTGAGAGGGGCGGAATTTGTCCGGCTGTATCGCCCATCGGTTGGTTTTGGATGTCTGACATTTATTTCACTTCCATGAAGAAATTTTATACGCGGTCAATTATAAACCAGCCCTCAACTCCTGGAGCAATGAGGATAAAACGCGCATATTCTCCTGGATGGCCTGGTCAGTTCGTGCCTGCACAATCTTCCGAGACTCTGGCAGGTTGTCCAGCAAGTCCTGCATTCGGCCGAGTGTTGGTTTTGGGTCTGCCAGGAAGTCAGTCAAATCCACCACGTTGCTACCCAATCCCATATACTCCAGGATATCTCTGCCTTTGAGGGTATAGCTGATATTGATGGAGGGTACTGCCATGCGCAGCGCGATGAGGGATGAGTGCAGCCGCATGCCGATCATCACATCCAGGCGGGACATCAGCGCGTAATATTGCAGCATGGTCAGCGGCTTGTTGGTTAGCACCACCTGTGGATCATCCGAGAACTGGCAAGCCAACTTTTCCATCCACGGCAGATCATCTTCCCAGGGCAACACATCGGGTTGATAAGCAGATATTAATAGTATCCGTGCTTTCCATTTTTCCCTGGCGAAGCGGATCACCGTTGCCATGGATGTGAGGAGTTTTTCCATTTGCTGTGTTGATTTTTGCTGATATCCAGATTTATTCATCTGGTATGGCAGCAGGCTGGACGAAAAATGAAACCACTGCCGGAGATTGATGCCAATCACTGGTCTTGTGCCCTCACCAATATACTCATCGACAAGCATTCGGTCAGATGCAGGCAGGGACTTCACCTCCTGCTCGAAGCCTGGCAGGAAGATGGCATCATGCGCCAGTTGGACACGGGTGGCTGGAGATATTGTCCGGATGAGTTGTTCAGTTCCCGGATCCCTGGCGATGAACAAGTTCACCTGCTTAAGCGCCTGGGCGGCCAGCCAACGCCCCGGTTTCGTTTTGAGCGGACCGGCTCCCTGGAACAGGCATACCACCTTCAATCCACGCGCGCGGTAAATGGAAAAGATAAGCCACAGGTAGAGCAACTTCGCCAGGCTTGAATCGTCCTGGAAGTCCAACCCCGCTGCCCACAGGATCACATTGGGTTTATAAAATAGCCGCCACACACCTGCTGGCAGCAGCAAGTTCCGACCTTTGCCATAAGGAAGGCTGGAGCAAAATCCCGTTGGGACATCCCCCGGCAGCTTGTGGAAGACCAGGGCGTCATCCACGCCCAGCTGATGCAAACCAGCCAGCACACCCCACCGGCTGGCCAAGTCGCCGCGATTGCCGTAAATTGCCCTGGGCAGGATGAATTTCACCTGGCGCACTCCTTCAGATGGGTTTCATATTGCTCCACAATTTTCTCCAGGCCAAATTCAGAGGCCTTTTTTCGGCTGTTACGGCGGTAAGCAAGCAGCCTGTTCTTATCTTCCAGCAGGATGCGCAATGAGCCTGTGAAGCGTTCTGTATCCTGCGGCTGATGCATCCAGCCATTGACTCCCTCATCCACCAGATCCACAAACCCACCCACTTCGCCCACCACAAAAGCCAACCCCATGGAAAGCGCCTGCACCCCCACCACCGGCAGCCCTTCTGAAAGCGATGGCATGAACAGGATGTCGCTTTTACGGAACCACTCCTTAACCTCCTCAGGTGCAACCCAGCCGGTGAATTGCATGCGCCCGCGGATGCCGAGTTGATCTGCTTCTGCTTCCATCTCACCACGCAGCTCGCCATCCCCCACAATGGTGCAATCCCACTTCAGATCCTGGACTTCCGCCAGCGTCCTTACCACCTGCAGTGGATTTTTTTGCGGCACAATGCGTCCCACGAACAGTATCCGCGGTGGGGAGTGAACTGCTAAGTCGCCCGGATCGAACTCCTTATTATCCACACCATTGTTAATTACTATGATCTGCACCGGGTAATGCTTCAGCGCAAGATCACGGGTGAAGCTGCTGACAGCCACCACCTGCCTGGCGCGTTTCCAGATACCGGGGGTGAACGGTGCCACCCATTTGAACCATTTGTCTGTCTTTTCCGGCACCCCGCCGGGCACATCCCCCAGGTGCGCGGTTAGCAGGTAAGGAGTGCCTGTGAGGGAGGAGAGCAGCCACCCAAGCACCCCGGCAGGCACCGCGAAGTGCACATGCATTACATCCGGTTTCCAGCGTCTTATGATCTTGAACCCCTGCCAGAATCCCACCAGGAGATACATCGCCATATCGCTGAAGGTGGCTTTATAGGCATGCTTGCGCCCGCATCTCAGGCGGATCACGCGCACACCACCACGGGTCTCATCGTGCGGCAGACCTTTGATATATGACGTAAGCAGACACACTTCGTGTCCGCGCGCAGCCAGCCCTTCACAGATATCCTGCGCCACCTTGCCACCACCGCCCCCCACCGGCGGGTATTCATGCACGAGAACGAGGATGCGCATCAGGCTGCCACGCAATCAGGATTTACCAGAGAGAAACTTGCGGACATTGTAGATGGGTTTGCCTTGCGATTCGTGATAAGTACGCGCCAACAGCTCAGCGATGAGACCCATCAGGATGGACTGAAAACCCATCAAACCAGCAATCACACTGATCAGGAACAATGGCGATTGTGTGACAGAGATTAGGAACCAGAACCGGCGGATGAATAGGAAGAGTAATAGCAGGGCGCTGATGCCCATCAACCCCACCCCCGCCCCGCCAAATAGATAAATGGGTTTGCTGGAATAACTGACCAGGAATTTGACCGTGAAAAGGTCCAGCAACACCTTGATGGTGCGTTCCAGCCCGTATTTGGTTTTGCCAAATTTTCTCGGGTGATGATGTACTGGCACCTCAATGATCTTCGCCCCAAAACGGTGGGCATATACCGGGATAAAGCGGTGCATCTCGCCATACAAACGGAACCCAGTGATCACCTCGCGACGGTAGGCTTTGAGTGTGCAGCCGTAATCGTGCAGGTGCACCCCGGTGACCCAGGAGATGAGTCCGTTTGCCAATTTGGAAGGCAGGGTTCGATTGATGAACGTATCCTTGCGGTCTTTGCGCCAGCCGGAAACGACATCATATCCTTCCTCCAATTTACCCAACATCATGGGAATGTCTGCCGGGTCATTCTGCATATCCGCGTCCAGCATGATAATGATCTCACCCAATGCGTGGTCAATACCGGCGGCAATGGCGGCAGTCTGACCGAAGTTACGGCGAAGTTCCACCACCCGCAACCGGTCCAGATTAGCATGGTACAGTCCCTTCAAAACTTCCAGGCTGTCATCCTTGCTGCCATCATCCACAAACACCACTTCCCAGGATTTTTTATATTCCTGCATGGCTTTGATGATTGCTTCATACAGTAGTGGTAGATTCTTTTCTTCGTTATATACGGGGACTACAATTGAAAGTTCCATCCATCACCTGTTTTGTTATATATTCTTAGTGCTTAACCGAATTATAACCTTTAACAGGTAAACACATAGAAGAGCCTTTCTTCATACAGTCAAAGAAAAAGCAGGCAATCAAGCCGGGATTATGCCCATTCAGTGCGTAGTTGGTTTTCGAAACAGCGTTAGAATTAACAAAATCCCGCCCACACCCATGGTGATGACACTGAGGATGTAAATAACAAGAGATGCCACAACCACGCTCCACCATAAACCAACTGTTTCGATAGCGCCAGAAGCCAGGCCGGAAAGCTGAGCGATCACCATCCCGGCTGCCAGTATTCCGACAGCTATCGCCAATCCCCAGACGACTACTTTAAACATGGCACGAGCCCGGATGGAAGCCCACAACAGAAGGCAGCCTCCACTCAACACCATTATAAAAAGTTCTGCCGGCATCAGGTAATCCACCATGACAATACCTTCACGTAAATAGAACAACAGACCAAATATCAATGGCAAAATAATTGGCAGCCATACAAGAACGCTTCCCGCGATTGCCAATGATTTAGAAAAAGCTTCTGGTTTCTTCATATATTCCTCCAATGCTTACAAAATGGATTTTGGTTGGATAATATTATTATACCAGTTTGTAATCTGGTACTGTTATGATATGGTTGTATTGGTTCCGTGAACTATCAACGCGTTCGCGATAATTCATTTCAACCTTTATTCACAGGAGTTGAAGATGCGACTAAAAGGAAAAATTGCAGTCATCACAGGCGGCGCAGCCGGGATCGGCAAAGCAACTGCGGAGGTATTTGCCAGGGAAGGCGCAAAAGTCATCATTGGCGATGTTTGTGAAGAGCTGGGCAACCAGGTGGCAAATGCGCTCAGCCCGCAAGCGCAGTTCAACAAGGTGGATGTGACCAACCGAGCTGAAGTGCAGCAATGGATTGAGGGTGTAGTGGCAAAATACGGGCGGGTGGATATCTTAATCAACAATGCCGGCATCACCCGCGACGCACAATTCGTCAAGGTGAAAGATGGCGAACTGGTGAAAGAAATGTCTGAAAAAGATTTCGACCTGGTTATTTCCGTTAACTTGAAAGGCGTATTCAATTGTGGACAGGCGGTGGCACCATTCATGATCAAACAGGGGGGCGGGGTCATCATCAACGCTTCTTCCGTGGTCGGGCTGTATGGTAACTTCGGTCAGACCAACTATGTCACCAGCAAGGCAGGCGTCATCGGTATGACCAAAGTATGGGCGCGTGAGTTGGGAAAATACCAGATTCGCGTCAATGCTGTTGCGCCCGGTTTTATTATGACCGAGATGGTCGCCAGGATGCCTGAAGAAGTACTGGCTGGTATGCGCGCAAAAACCCCGCTGGGACGCCTGGGTGACCCGCTGGATATCGCCAACACCTACCTGTGGCTTTCCAGCGATGAGGCAGCTTATGTAAATGGCGCAGTCATCAGTGTGGATGGTGGTATCGTTCCGGGTACCTAGAGCTGGAGAAAATTGTAACCTGATACTCAACTATTATCTTAACCATTGTTTGACGACCAGAAATTGAAGGCACCAATGCTACCATACACGAACGCAATCGCTCCCCGATTGGGGAGCGATTTTTGAGTTCAATATTTGCTGTTGAAAAATTAATCAAGCAGTTGTTTTGGAATATTGCCGCCATTTTCCGCGATCTTACCCAAAACAGTTTTGTGAAGCCAGATGTTCATATTCACGGAATCTTTCATCTTTTCAGGCGGGCAGCCTAGTTCTCTGGCGAGTTCCTTGCGGGCAGCCAGGCTGCTGTCTATACCCAGCACCTTCAGCAGGTCCACAATCGACTTCTTCCAATCCAGCTTCTCGCCTTTATCAGCAGCCATCTTCTCCAGTTTGGCCATCACATCCACCATAGCCATCGAGGCGGGTTTTGCCCCGGGTTGGGAAACACCGGCAGTAACATTCCAACCCTGTGTCACTGAACTGGTGCCCGGTTTTATTCCTGGCGGTACGGGGCGGGAATCCCTCTGAACTTTGGGCGGTTCTGTAACCTTTGGGGCGATTGTTTCAGTTGGTTTCTTTAGTCCAAGCTTCTCAAGGATAGTATCAAATAAACCCATTTTCCTACCTCCTATTTTTCTCTGGTGCTCAAATTATTGTTGAGCTTGTTACCATTATATACTGTTTATGTGGCAAGTGCGTATCACTACCATTGTACACTGATTTGATGAGGCTTATGGTTGATGCTTTGTCTCTTGCTCCTGACTATAAACACATACCCGGTTTCGTCCTGTCTCCTTGGCATTATACAGTGCGCGATCCGCCTGGCGCAACAGGTCTTCCATGGAGATATCCCTTGCCGCCCCCATATCAGCCACCCCCAAACTTGCCGTAATTTTGTAGGAGGAAGTCAATTCCGGCAGGGATATCTTTGCAATGTCTTCGCGGATGCGGTTTGCCAGAATCTCTGCGTCTTTTACATCTGTTTCCGGTAAGAGGATGACAAACTCCTCCCCTCCAAAACGGCCTAAAATATCAACTTTTCTTATTGAATCGCGACAGGTATCCGCCACAGTTTTTAATACATGATCGCCGGCAATATGTCCAAAATGATCGTTGACCATCTTGAAACGATCCAGATCGAGTATGATCAGAGATAGTTTTCCGCCATAGCGCCTGATCCGCTGAATCTCTTGTTCCGTAAGCATAAAGAAATACCTGCGGTTATAAACACACGTCAGGCTGTCCAACGAAGCGAACTCCTCTAATTTATCCATGAGCTGCCTGGTTTCTGTAAAATCATGGAAAGTGATTATTTTGCCTGCCCGCTTGCTATACTTGTTCAATAATGGGGTGATACTGGTGCGATATTGATTGCCACCCAGGTCAAATTCCTGTGGTTCCATCTGATCCACTGTTGCTTCCCGGATCAATTTGAGAAGGTCCGGGTAGGCTTCGATTTCGTCATATATTAATTTTCCGATTTTATTCTTTTGAATATCCGGTATCATTTGCTGCATGCGTTGATTGAAATCCATGACGCGGTCACGATGATCTAGAACCAGCACGCCATCCCGCATTCCATCGAAAATGATGTCCCGGGCGACAGGGATGATTTCCATGATCTGGAAACGGAAAAATCCAATCGCCAGTACCAGGCTGCTGACAGTGAAGGTGATGGGGGTAAGGTCCAGGTTATAAGGCGCGAGACCGAGAGTGTAGATCACTCCTCCAACCCAGGGAATCAATGACCCGACTAAAAATATGATGGTCTGCTTTCTGAAAGCTGGTGAAGTCTTGACAAACAGGATAGTAAACAGGATGGTGCTAGCAAGAACACAGAGACTTTGATAGATCAGGCTAATATAAATCAGGATTGATCGGTCATAATTGAAAATTGCATACGGTCCAGTTATGGTGATACGCGGGTTGGGGTGCAGGATATTTAAAGAGCCAAGTGTCTGCGCAAGAAGCAAGAGGATGAGTGGAATGATATATATGGCAATGATTCGGGGGAGGGTGAGTGCCTTGCCCCTACCTGTCTGGTAAATTGAAAAAATTAGCCAGGTGGGTGCAATCGACTGAATGCCAATATGCTCCACTCTAACCCAGAGCATGATGGTGCTCAGCGTCATACTGGAAACCTCCAGCGCGTATCCAAAACTATAAATAGAGACCCCAAACAAGCAAATGGCCAGGGCATTGGCGGCCGGCCCCGCCATCGTCCTCCTTCGCAGCGTGAGGATACCGATCCAAAGCATGAGAACGGAGGAGATCATGAGTAACGAAATGATGGTCAGTTTTTCTGTATCCATATTACTCAACTATCATAAATTATACAGGATATTCTCAACTTCTATTCTCTGTTGTTTTTGAGCCAGCATCAGTCTGTTAAAGGTAGTTAATAATAATCGTAACTTACAAATCCTATCTACCTATAACACTGAAACAGATAAACCGGTTCAATAAATTCTGTGGCGCGCGAATAACCTTTTTGCATGATGAATGATGGTGCTATCATCCTGATTCGGACATACGCTGATTTGCGTGGAACTATGCTCTCAATTATTCTTACTTCACGTTTCATTTCAAAAGCGCCACGCTCCAAATATCAATCCCGGGCAGGACAAAACTCATCCAGCCATCATCCACTTGAAAGTCCGCGGGCACCATTTCTCCTGTCTCCACCTGGATCAAGGTCAGCTTTTTATCTTCCGGATCAAAGTCTTTTGGCAGTTTTACCCGAATCTCAAGGTTTTGCTGGGGCAGGTAATCTCCCACAAACTTGCAAACCGATGCGCAACCATGAAAACAATCCGAGTGATCTGACCTGAATTCATCCGCTTTTTCCAAATGCTCTTATGTGGGTACACTGACATTTCTTTCTGCCTTCCATGATCTGTTAGCCCAGCGCAGCGGAAACAAACTGGATCTGGTGTTGTTTTGTAATCATAGGCTATTTCTTTTATTTTCCGTTAGAACTTTCTGAAATCCTTATCAATAAACTGACGGGCAAAATCCACCATCGTCCAAACATCCCTAAAGTTGGAAACCAGCCCGAGGGATATACGCACCGCCCCGGTACTCTTATCATCAATGCAACGCCGGAAATCCTGGTATTCCATGCGCGGTTTCAAAGCAAAACAGGTGGTTAATTCGCCGGCAGAAAGACCCAGCGCCAGCTCCCCACCGCCCGGATTGCAAAAGCAGCCAGTTCGCAGGGAAATATTCCTGTGATTAGCGCACTCTTCCACCTTCAAGTGGTCTACAAAGTGACCGTCCGGATCAAAGAAATTCATCGCTATTGTCCCGCCGCGCATATTCATTTCTACCGGGCCATAAACATGGACAACTGGTTTGCCATTAGAATGCCGCAGTCCGGTCAATTCGTGCAGCAGCCAACCCGTCAGACAGCTCACCCGGGTATGGATAGCCTCATAACCGATCTCCGCGATGTGACGCAGGCCAATCTCCACTGCGGGCAGGGTAAGATAGTTAAGGGTGCCATCCTCAAATCCCTCCGCACCCAGGTGTAAAAAGTACCGGTCGCCCTGCACAGATGCTACGGTGATGGTGCCGCCAGCGAACCATGGCCTGCGCAGCTTCGCCAGTGCGCTTCGACGAGCCAGCAGCGCTCCTACACCGGTAGGATAGCCGAAGACCTTATAGAAGGACATGGTCACAAAATCAGGATGCACGACGCTAAGATCCAGTCTGTTGGTGGGTACATAAGCCGCGGCATCCAACAACACATCCCAGCCTTTGTCCTGCGCCCTGGCGACCCAGGCCAGATCATGCTGGACGCCAGAGAAGTTGGATTGTGCCGGGTATGAAAACAGGTTGTTTGTGCCGGGCTGCGCTGAACCCAGGAAACCAGCCAGCTTCTCCGCATCGATGCGCATATCCGGTGGGGTTACCGGCGCGTAGGTGATAGCTGCCCCTTTCCCCCGCGCGTATTCGCGGATGCCATTCACCGAATTGTGATTATCAAATGTAAGCAGGTACTGCCCACCTGGCGCGAATGGATAAGATTCCCCCACCAGTTTCAGCGCACCGCTGGCATTCTGAGTAAATATGCATACGTATTCATCCGGTGAGGCATTGAAAAATTCCAGTACGGATACCCGGGCACTCTCCACTAGCATAGTCATAGCTTTGGATGTGGGATTGGTTGAATGGGGATTGCCATAGACATGGTCCGTAAGCATTCCCATATGTTCCCTGACCTGCCTATCGCTATACAGGCCACCACCTGTGTAATCCAGATAGATATGCCCCTGCTGTTCCAGGCGGCCATATTCTTTCAAGCGCAATTCATCTAGCAGCAGTGTTTGTGCGTAATGGGGAAATTGCTCCCGGAAAAAGTTTTCATCATCTCGATATGCCATTGATAACCCTTATACAATTGTAAATTAACATTGCGTTTTAGTCTGTAAACTCAAAGGTTTCCGTAAAAGGGAGAATTCCTGTCGTTGTAAGATACCGCGTTGAAAGTCAAGAGGTATAAGCCTTTAGGTCCAAATAATGGGGATCCAGAGATTTGCCTGGCTTCAAAACAGTATCTATTACTCCCAATCAGAAAAGCTCAATGCATCTATCCAAATATTAATAATGGACCATGCGGGGCTGGTAAGGGAAATTGGTAGAATGAAGTAGCGTTTAATAGTGTATGCAACTCACTAATCGCTTACGGAGAAGAAAAAGTTAACACAACATTTCCATCCGCATTAATGATGTTGAGCTGATCATCCTTGATATTAAACTGAGCTGCTGAACCAAGAGCAGATAGGAAAGCCTGTTCCTGTTCCATGACCTCAACCGGGTCGCAAGCCATCAAAGTGGACATCAACGGTCCGAAGGTCAGCCTATCACCTTTCAGGATGTATTCTCCACCAAAACTGTTGCAAGAACCATTACCAGAGGCTTGCCCATCCCGCAGAGAAAGGGTGGGATGTGTGCCATCCAACACAGGCTTACTTGAGATGTGAGTAAGAATCCAGGATGATCCGTTGAGATCTGTTAGAGGGGTGCTAATGCCTTTGCATGCCGCCAGGGATAGTACGATCGCCACCATCAAAGGAACAAAGAAGGGTTTCATAAACAATTCTTTTCGTATTGGGTTACCATATCCTCCACCGATAATGTGCCCGGCAGAAAGCCTTTATTGCCAAGAGCTTGAGCTAACTGAGTGATCTGTGGCGGTTCCACAAATGCCTTTGCCAGAAGTTCGGGCTGAGCATAAACTTCTGCCGGTGAGCCATCTGCGATAATCTGACCCGAGCCCATCATGATTACTCGTTTAGCATAATGTGAGACGATTGGCATGTCATGGGTCACGAAAATGACAATATGCCCATAGTTCTCATTTAAATCCTTGAGAAAATCCATTATCTCTAAGGATTGGCGAATATCTTGACCTGTGGTTGGTTCATCTACAATAATTACCTTGGGTTTTAGTGCCAGAATGGAGGCAATGGCCACACGCTGGCGCAAACCTTTGTTGAGAAAAAAGGGATGTTCAATAAAATAGGCCTTGTCAAGGCCAACCACTTTTGCTGCTTCAACAACTCGAATCTGAACCTCTTCTTCCTCCAGTCCAATATTGCGAGGGCCATAGGCAATTTCATCCTGACAGTTATTGTTGAATAACTGATGATCTGGGTTTTGAAAAACATACCCCACCCGCTTCACCATTTGCACAATCGGTGTAATTATTGAATCCAGGCCATCAACCATAACTTTACCGGATGTGGGTTTAAACAAACCATTCAAACATTTAGCAAGGGTTGTCTTGCCTGAGCCATTTTGGCCGATAAAGGCAATAAACTCCCCCTCCGAGATTGTTAAATTTACACCACGAAGCGCCAGAGTTCCATCTTCGTAAGTGTAAGTCAAATCATGTACGCTAATAAAAGGGCTATTTTCATTCATTTCGGGGTGCCTCAATTCCTCCCCTTGCATTTTAATTGGGCAAGGGCTTCTTCATTAGTAACTGGGATGGGACCGTTGTAATGGCCTTTTTTCTTTAAATAATGGAAAAAGAGCGGGGTTTCGGGTGGATAGACACCATTAGCCAAAAGAAAATCCATTTCCTGGAAGAAAGTATGGGTTTCTTCATGTAATACCAGTTTCCCTTCTGACATCAAGATCATTTCATCAGCAAGCGGAATGAGGTTTTCCAGACTATGTTCAATGACGATAACGGTCATCTTCTGCTCGCGTTTTAATTTCCCCAGCACATCAAACACTCGTTTGCGGCTGAATGGATCCAGCATGGAGGTGGGCTCGTCTAAAATCAACACGCGCGGAGTCATGGCAAGTACCGCCGCCAACGCTACTCGCTGCTTTTGTCCGCCGGAGATTTCATACGGGGGTTTGGCTAGTAAAGGGGTCATATCTGTGAGATCGCAAACCCAATCCAGGCGTTCCTTAATTTCCGGTATGGACATTCCCAGGTTTTCCATTCCGAACACAAGTTCATCTTCTACCGTCATGGCAGTGAACTGTGCTTCAGGGTCGGAAAAAACCATTCCCACTATCTTCTGCAAAACACCTTTATGATATGCCTCCACCTCGATGCCATCCACTTTGACCAGACCTTTTTTGATGCCGTGGTACTGACCGGGGATCAATCCATCCATGGCATAGGCCAATGAGGTTTTACCCGCACCATTCTGGCCAATCACGCCCACGAATTTTCCTTCTTCAATCTTTAAATTAATATTTTGAACCGCATGCACTTCCGAGTTAATATAGCGCCAGGAAAAGTCAGTAATTTCGATTATGGAACTCATTAAGCCTCCCTTACAAAACCTGGCTCAGCCAGGCAATGAACACAGATGTGTCTAATGTGAAATATCCAAAGCCAAAACGCAGAACAAGTATTGTCACAAAGATCAATGCAATAGCAACCGTCAACGTTGTATCCAGGACTTTATACGAATAATGGGTCAGTACATAATCCGGCCGCTTTACTTTTGCTGCTTCACCCGTAAAAGCGTACCCACGGGCAACAAGGGCATTGGTAAATTCTTCCGCCCGCCGTAATGACAGGGCGAATAGCGGGATCATGTACATAATATACTTGCGGATCTTATACCATAGCGGCTTCCCCGTCGAATCAAAGCCACGAGCCTGCTCGGCTTGCCTGATGATAAAAAAATCCTCGAGGACCAAGCCTGCTGAGCGCAATGACATGGCAAAAACATAGGTAACTACGAAAGGTACTTTTATAAAACGCATAGCAACAATCACATCACGCTCGCGGGATGTACTCAAGAAAAATACCATGGTGAAGATCATCGGTAAAATCCGAAAATACACCACAATAGCATCTCGAATGCGCTCCCAGTAAAACTTGATACCAATAAATCTCCCCAGCAATTCGTATTCAGGGTGTGTTCCGCCCAGCACCGTGTATGACAAAAGAATAATTGATCCCATGGAAATGGCCACCGGGATATATATTTTTAGTGTTTTCATATTAACACGGCTAAACCACATCAATAAAATGATCACAAACATAATAAATGCATTCCATTCCGGCGCATAGATAAGAATGGGGAAGAGACTGACAATGAGCATAAAAAACAATTTTACAAATGGGTGAATTACATATATGGGTGAATGCTCTGGAACATAACCCAGCAGGGTTTTATTCATATTTTTTCCTTTAATCAAAATATGCGGGGGATTGCGCCCCCGCATATTTCGTCATGGCAATTAATTGGTTTATGGTACTATGCAAACCATTTCTTGACAAAGGCAGCTGTTTTGATAACGACTGGAGAGAGTGCCTTCAAAAGGATAAAGTTGAAAACGAGCCCGGCGACCACATTCCCGCCAAACCAACCCCAAATGAACAGGGGAAGGGAGTCGGTTGTTAACAGGCCAAAACCTTTTAATACAACAATTGGCGACCACAACGCGCCAAAAGCTGAAGAGACAATCATCGCTCCCAAAAGGATTAAATAATCGCGGCCTTTTTTGAGACGCGGATCAGCTTTAAAGTGGCGGAAAGCCCAGGCGGGTAGAAATCCTTGTACAAAGTTGGCTGGTATGTAAGCCAATGAAACATAGAAAGGTGTACCCGAAATAGCATTGGAGAAGAATGGGAAGATGGCGCCAGCAATAACGCCCCACATTCCGAACCAGATAGAACCAACTTGCTGCACTGCAATACCGGTCCAGAAGAAATTAACGCCAAAACCAAGAGGGAAGCTGATGCTGCCAAAGGCTCCCACAACAAACCCAATTCCTATTAATAACGCAGTAATTACGATATGAATTACGTTTACAGATCTCTTTTCGCCCTTTTCTACTGACCAAATTTGTTCAGCGGTTACTTCTTTTCCTGCAGACTGACCTTGCATAATAACCTCCTAAAAATGAAAAAAGATGGATTAAACGGATAAAACATGCGTTTAAGAATGGTCAATTTTGTTTTTGGCACCTCCGGTTAATATGATTTTATCAACACGAATATAGTAGCATGAATAAAAATCAATGTCAATTTTATTTAGATGGCTGG
>PNON01000030.1 GCA_013824865.1 Anaerolinea sp.
TTCAAATCAAAGGTATTCAACCCGGATTGGGTATAGATGGCCAGCGCGCCTACCAGCGCGATTACCGAACCTATGAACAGGTAAAGCGTCAGTTTCATCGCGCCATAAACCCGCGTCTTTGGCCAGCCCCACACCGTGATCATCAGGAATTTGGGGAAGACAGCGATTTCAAAGAAGAAGAACAGCATGAACAGGTCCATCGAGGCAAACACGCCAAAAACGCTGCCCGCCAGGATGAGTAAAAAACCGAAGAACTCGCGTGGTCTTTCAGCCACACCCCAGGAAATCATCACGCCGGTACAGGCTACCAGGCCGGTAAGCAGGATCATCGGCGCAGAAATACCATCCACACCCACCAGGTAGGAGATGCCAAGAGCAGGCGCCCATGGGATACGTTCTACAAGCTGGTACCCCGCAGTCTGGATGTCATATGCGAAATAGACAACCAGGGAAAGCAGAAGCGAGATGCCCGTGGAAGCAAGCGCCAGGGCTTTGATCTCTTTTACCCGCTCTTTGGGGAGCAGGAAGATGATTAACCCGGCGATGATGGGTGAAAAAATGATGATGGATAGCACAGGTAACTGCATCTGTCACTCCGTTAGTAAAGCATAATCACTGCTTTATTGATCAAATCTAATATCCATGCTGGCCAAATACCGATAGCCAGGATGAGTACCATCAATGGAGCCAGGACAAGGATTTCGCGCATATTGATCTCAGATAGATGCCCCACCCAGTGGTTGTTGACCGGACCGTGCAGCACCTTGCGCAGCGCGATAAGAATATAAGCGCCGGTGAAGAGCAGACCGATCATGCTCAGCGCTGTGGCAATAGTGAAAACCGGCCAACTGCCCCGCACAACCAGGAACTCGGAAACAAAACCATTCAAACCGGGCAGCCCGAGAGAAGCCATCGAAATAAAAGTAAGCAGACCGCCAAACACCGGCATCAGGGTAAAAAGGCCGCCAAAGTCATCCAGATTGCGGGTGTGCGCGCGCTCGTAGATCACGCCCACCAGGAAGAACATGCCAGCCGCGGAAAGTCCATGATTGAACATTTGCAGCACCGCACCATTCAAAGCCAGGTGCGCGTTTTCCGTGCCTGCGGCTGCTGCCCCTACCGCAATTCCCAGCACCACAAAACCCATGTGGTTGATCGAGGAATAGGCGACCAGTTTTTTGAAATCCCGCTGGCCAAAAGCTGCAAATGCACCAAAGATAATGGCCATCACCGCCAGAAACACCAACCCGCCTGCAAACCTTTTTGCTTCTGCAGGAAACAGAGGCAATACCAGGCGCAAGAACCCGTAAGCACCCAGCTTTAACAGAACACCCGCCAGGATCATGGATCCTGGTGTGGGAGCTTCAGTATGGGCGTCCGGTAGCCAGGTGTGAAAAGGCCACACCGGCACTTTGATGGCGAAGGCTACCACGAACGCCCAGAAAGCTACCGCCTTAACCGTACCGATGGGCAGCCCCAGTAGTGTGCCTGAAAGCCCATTCCAGACCTTCATCACCTGAGGCAAGTCGAAAGTACCGGCCACCACCCCGATCAGTTGAATGGATAAAAGCAGCCCAAGTGAGCCAGCCATGGTATATAGGATGAACTTCAGAGAAGCGTAATTTCTCTTATCGCCGCCCCACTGATTGATCAGGAAGTACATGGGTACCAATCCGATCTCCCAGAAGACGAAGAATAGCAACAAATCCAGCGCAATGAAGACGCCCAGCATGCCCGTTTCAAGCAGCAGGAACAGGATCATATATGGTTTGATGCGATCTTTAATGGAGAATGAAGCCAACAGCGCCAGTGGGGTAAGCAACGTTGTGAGTAACACCATGGGCAGGGAGATACCATCAATCCCCAGGTGATACGTGGAAGCTATGGATGGGAACCAGATCGCTTGCTCCTGGAACTGGAACCCAGCCTGGTCTGATTGGAACCAGAACCACAGGATGATAGTCAACACCAGCGGAAACAGGCTGAACAGGAGCGCCACCCACTTGATCAGCAACTCCCGCTTTTTTGGTAGACAGAATATCACCACGGCAGCAACGGTTGGCAGGAATAAGATCAGTGTCAGGATATGTTTTCCGATGAAATCCATTGCCAGCTCCACTAGACTAACTTAAGAAAAGCAAAAAGAATAGCGGTGAACACCATGACTACGGTAATTGTGACCACCATGTACTGCTGCACCCGCCCGGATTGCATCGGGCTGATCGCAGCGCCGGTATATTTCACACCTCCTGCAATAGCGTCGCCGCCACGGTTGACCACCGGCACATCAAAACCAGAACGCACCAACCGCCCCAGCCATAGGAAGGCACGCCCAATACTGTGCAGGATGCCATCAATCACCACTTTATCCATCCAGATACTGGTAAAAACTTCAGAGAACCAGGTGGCGGGATTAATGAAACACTGCTGGTATATCTCGTCAAAGTAATACTTATTTCTCAGCAGGGTATGTAGCCCTCCCAGAGCCTTGCGCAGCGGATCCTGTGCCACTTTTACCTTGCGATATACCATCCAGCCAAGACCCAACCCGCCCAACGAAACCAGCACCGATACAACCAGCGGGATGGCGTTAAAGCCAGCAGCTTGTTCTTCATGACCGAGCATGGCTCCAGTGAAACTCTCAAACCAGTTGGGAAGGATGCCGCCAATAACAGGGAAGTGCTCCGGGATGCCTGACCAGCCAGCTCCCACCGCGAATACCGCCAATACCACCAGCGGCAATGTCATCGTCCAGGAAGTTTCCTGGGCATGCCTGGCAGCTTCGGTCCGCGGCTGGCCAAAGAAAGTCAGTGTGATCTGCCTCATGGTGTAAAATGCGGTCAACAGCGCAGCAACTGCCAGAACAACAAACACCAGCGTCTGCCCGCCGCGGAAAGCGCCCGAAAGGATCTCATCTTTTGACCAGAACCCGGCTGTCACCAGCGGGAAACCTGAAAGCGCGAACCCGCCAATCAGAAAGGTCCAGAAGGTAACTGGCATCTTCCTGCGCAGACCGCCCATATTGAGCATATCCTGCGCATCTACATGCTCGCCGGTGTGCAGCACACCGTGCTCCATACCGTGAATTACTGATCCTGAACCTAGAAAGAGCAGTGCTTTGAAGAAGGCATGCGTCACCAGGTGGAAGATGGCAGCCGTGTACGCGCCAATGCCCACCGCGGCGATCATATAACCCAGTTGTGATATCGTGGAATATGCCAGCACCCGTTTAATATCATTTTGCGCCACCGCGATGGTGGCAGCGAAGAGCGCCGTGAAACCGCCTACAGCACCGACCACAATCATGACCGGGGTCAACACAGCGCCTGTCTCCCAGCCTGCGGAAAGCAGCGGGAAGATGCGGATGGAAAGGTAAACGCCGGCGGAAACCATCGTCGCCGCGTGGATCATTGCGGAAACTGGCGTGGGACCTTCCATGGCATCGGGCAGCCACACATGCAGTGGGAACAGCGCAGACTTGCCGATCGTGCCGATAAACAGGAGCAATCCAATGGCGCCCGCAGTGGATAAGCCCAGGATACCGGATGGGGTGCCAGCCAGGTGTTGCAGCAACTCATGATTGCCAAATATCTCGCGATAATTCAGAGTACCCGTAGTGCTGTATAGAAAGGCTATCCCCAGCAGCATGAACACATCGCCTATCCGCGTGGTCATGAAGGCTTTCATGGCTGCTTTTTTTGCAGAGTCTTTGCCATACCAGAAACCAATCAGCAAGTAAGAGCATAAACCCATGATCTCCCAGCCCACATACAAAAGCAGCAGGTTGTCGCTCACCACCATCAGGTACATGGCGAACGCGAACAGGCTGAGGAATGCGAAGAAGCGGGAATACATCGGTTCCACGCTGGGGACATTGTGGACATGTCCATGCGAATCGATGATCGCTGCCCCGCGCGGAGGCAAGCCTGCCACATCCCGTTCTCCTTTGGGTTGACCAAAGTTTTGATAGCCTACGCTATATATGATGATCATCAGGATGGTCCAGGCGACAAAGAACAGCACCACCGCTGAAAGGTTATCAATCTGCACACCCATGCGCATGAAAGTTTCCCCGGTTGGCAGCCAGTTGATGGCGCTGACCAACGGTTCTTCCGCCAAATCCTGCTTGCCAACTGCGATTACAAAAATGATCATGCTCAGCAGCCAGGAGATGGCTGCACCGGCGATGGCGATAGTGTGGCTTACTGCCTTGCTGCGGTTGGTGAATAGGACGATCAAACCGAAAGCAAGCAGCGGTGGTAATGGGATTAACCAGATCAAGGTCTCAGCTGTCATAATTTGTTATTAACCTTTCAAATCAGACACATCATCCGTAACGATCGTTTTTTGTTTGCGATAGACCGCAATGATGATCGCCAGGCCGACCGCCACTTCCGCTGCTGCGGCTGTGATGACCATCACCACGAATACTTGCCCTGCCGCATGGACAACATCGACGTAGCGCCAGAAAGCCAGCAGGTTGATATTCACCGCGTTCAAGATCAATTCCACGCTCAACAGCATAGCGATGGCATTCCTGCGTGCGATGACCCCGAACAATCCTATGCACACCATGGCAGCTGCAAGTATCAAATACCAGGATAATGGAATCATTGTTCACCTTCCCCTGAGCTGCGATCCCGCCCAATATAAATGGCACCGATCAATGCCGCCAGTAACAAAATGGAAGCCACCTCGAAAGGAAGTAGGAAACCATTGGGGTCCGTCAGCGCCACACCCAGGTCTGCAATGCTGTCCGCGGGTAAAGCGCCACTTTCCAGGAGAGTGGCAGAGCCACCCCATGAGAGCAGCATGCCGGTCAGCGCGCCAAAGATCATTATGCAGATTACTGCTGCCAGGATGGAGTAGCGGTTGAGTTGCGACCCTGTATCCTGCATGGCTTTGCGGGTGAGCATCACCGCGAAAATGAAAAGGACTGCTATTGCGCCAATGTACACGATGACCTGCACCACCGCGAAGAATGGCGCTTGCAGCAGGACGAAAATAACCGCCACCCCCGCCAGCGCCAGGATCAGCCAAAGCGCCGCATGGATCATTTTGGGTGCGGTCACCACGAATAGGGATGCCAGCAGTATGACCACTGCAATAATCAGGAAAATGATCTGCTCAAGCGTCATGGGGTGTCCCCAGTACCAGGTGTATAGCAGAGCGGTGACTGGCAGCCAGGTCATCCAGCCGGGCATTGCGCTCCTTGAGAGACTTTGTGCCCACCAGGATCACAACCCCGAAAATAACCAGGTTGGCTGCCACATGCAAAGAGATGCGCACCAGGTCGCCCGCGCCAGCAGCCAGCTTTTCAACCAGGGCAGCCGAGCACAATGATAAAAGCGCGATGGGGGTGAATATCTTCCAGTTTAGCTGCATCACCTGGTCGATGCGGAATCTCGGCATGGAACCGCGGATTGCTATCCCTAAAAAGTGCACCACTAATGTCTTTAAGATGAAGTAAACGAAACCCAGGATGGGATATTGTTCCGCGCCAGGACCCTGCCAGCCACCCAGAAAAAGCGCGGTAAAGATCAACGCGTTGGTGAAAGCATGCAGGAATTCACCTACAAAGAACATGCCAAATTTAAGGCCTGAATATTCTATATTGAAACCGGCTACAATCTCTGATTCTGCTTCTGCCAGGTCAAAGGGTGAACGTCCTACTTCCGCGATGGACGAGATGAAGAACAAAAGCGCTGGCAGCGGGGCTACCACCAGGAACCATACCGGCTGTGCCTGAACTATACTATTCATCCCCATCGAGCGTGATAACAGTACAGGCACCAGCAGCGCCAATACCATTGGAATCTCGTAGGAGATCAACTGCGCCACCACCCGGAAAGCGCCCAGCATAGCATATTTATTATTGGATGCATACCCGGCGAAGATAATGCCCAGCGTGCCAATCGAGCCAACTGCGATGATATACAAAGCTCCCACATTAATATCAATGCCAAAAACCGTCGCGCTGAATGGCACCACCGCCCACATGCCCAGAACGCCCCCCACCGCCAGGATAGGCGCTAGGTTATACGGCACTTTGTCCGCGCCTGTCGGGGTGATGTGCTCCTTGGTGAAGATCTTGGCCATATCCGCAAATGGCTGGAACAACCCGAATGGTCCAACCCGGTTCGGACCTGGCCTATCTTGCAACCGGCCTATAATCTTGCGCTCGTACCAGATCAGGAAAATCACCCAGAGCATGGCCAGTAGCGGAAGGATGACCGCCCCCACGCCCGGAAGGATCTGTGCCGCGGTAATTTCAGGTATTCCCAGGTTAATCAGTAACTGCTGCACCCATTGACTGATGAAAGTGACTGGATCAGTTAGAAAATCCATTTACACTCCTTGGTTTCCTTGCGCTCATTATTATGCCCACTCGAACGCGCCTTTTTTCCAGGCATAGATCAGCCCGCCAGCCAGGATCGTGATAAAAAGCAACCCTTCGAGCACAGCGAACAGGCCAAGCCGGTCAAAAGCCACCGCCCACGGATAGAGAAAGATAATTTCAATATCGAAGACCAGAAAGATGAGTGCGATCAGGTAATATTGCGCTTTGAACTGCACCCAGGTCTCCCCCTCTGTTTCCAGCCCGCATTCATAAATGGTGGATTTTAGGGCACTGGGTTTTTTGGGTGCCAGCAGACTGGCAAGAAAAATAGCCACAGCCGGCAGACCCAGTGACACGATTAGAAATATCCCGATATAGAACCATACCATATTCATTAATTCCCTCAGCTAAGGATAGATTTCTGATGGTTTAATTCTATCATACCAGGAATTATTCATGCTTCTTTTTAATGAAAATATCCAGTAAAAACAGGAGAATAGTCATCACCGCGGAGCCAATCCCCAACTGCTTCGCCAAAGGCAGATCAAAACTTAACCTGGTCTTAACCGGGATGGATAGCTCACGCGCGAGCAGTACGGCTTCGTGGAATTCACCAGCGTTGTCGGTGTAACTCATATAAACCCACAACCTGCCTATCAGGCTGCCACTCCCTGACTTCAGTGCATTCCAATGGAATCTGAATGGAAGCTGACCGGTATAGCTTCTCGTGATTTGCCCGTAGGGTTCGATGAACTCACGCGGCATATCCAGCCGGCTGGAGATTTGGATACTTTGCCCCTCCTGCTGGAAAATGCCATTCCCTTCATTCAGGTTAACAGTTAACTGGATACGGCCCTTCCTGCCAGTCAACATTGCTTTCGGAACCTTTATTTCGCCTTCCACTTCTATCTCACTAAAATCCTCATCTGATACACTCCCCATTCCCAATCCAAATTGCTCTGCCAGCTGGCTTCCATCCAGCCTGAATTGCAGTGTATCCACCGGATCTGGAAGGATGATGATCAGTATCATCAACAATCCAAATACAAATAATAGAAAACCAACCTTCCTCATGGACGTTCCCATCCTTTTGATTTAAGATATAGGTACATTCTAATGGAAAATACAAGGATGAAAGAAACCGAACGAATCATGCATCGAAGACAGTTTATGAAGGTCATCCTGCTGGCAGCCGGTATGGCTTACCTGCCGTTGAAGGACAGAGTGTTCATCGCCTCTGCCCTGGCGAGGGTGGAACTGCCTGCCCTGGCTGACCTGCCCGACCCGCTGCTTGTACGCGTCATCGATATTACCCACCCCATCAGCCAATCCGAGATTGACGCGCTTATCATGCCTCACCTGGAAAAGATCCCTATGACGCTGGATGGCATCCGCGCTGCCAACGAAAATATACGGGTGCACTCCCTGCTCAAAACCGCCCTGGAAACCCTGTTTGAGCAAGCCAACGCGGACCGCACGGGGCTGTTCCTACACAGCGGATTCCGCTCGTATGAACAGCAAGCCATTGCTTACAGCCAGGCAAAAGATAAGAAAGTTGTTATGCTGCCGGGGACTTCCCAGCATCACTCCGGCCTGGCGCTGGATTTCACTTCAGCGGATATTGGCAAGCTCATCGACATTGGCCTGCATTTTGAAACCACCAAAGCTGGAAAATGGATGACAGAGCATGCCTGGCAGTACGGCTTTCTACGCAGCTACACCGGCAATCACGATGGTATTCGCGATGAGGTGTGGCATTACCTGTTTGTGGGCAACGAGATTGCGGATGCTTATATGCGCCTTAAAGCTGGCGGCTGGTATGGGGATGTCTTCCTACTGCAGCGCGCGGTCAGCCTGGGCATGCGCCAGATTGTACTGGAAATCCCGTAACTTCTGACCGCACCAGGTATATTTTTGAAGACATTTATAAGGTTCCTTATTGTTTCACGGTTATAATTTGTCCACACCAAATATCGCATGGAGGATGAATGATCAAGCACCCCGCAGAACCTTTCCGCATTAAATCAGTAGAACCGATCCGTCTCATAGACCCTTTAGCACGCAAACAGGCTATGAAAGCCGCCGGTCACAATGTATTCCTGATTAAAGCGGAGGATGTGTACATCGACTTCTTAACCGATTCGGGCACCGGGGCTATGAGCCAGAGTCAGTGGGCTGCCATCATGGAAGGGGACGAGTCCTACGCGGGAGCGCGCTCCTATTACAAACTAAAAGAAGCCATGGATGGCATCTTTGGTTTTGAATTCTTCGTCCCCACCCATCAGGGGCGGGCGGCAGAGAATATCCTCGCCAGCCTGCTGGTGAAACCGGGTCAATCCATCCCTTCCAATATGCACTTCGACACCACCGAAGGCAACATCCGCGCCCGCGGCGGCCGCCCGGTGAACCTGGTGATTGACGATGCCTTCGATCCATCCAATCGCAATCCCTTTAAAGGCAACATGGACCTGGTCAAACTGAAGGATTTCATCGAAAAGACCGGTGTGGAGAACATCCCCTTTGGCGCGATCACCATCACCAACAATGCTGGCGGCGGACAGCCGGTATCCATGCAAAACATTCGCCAGGTATCAGAGTTGTATCACAGCTACAATATCCCTTTCTTCATTGACAGTTGCCGCTACGCTGAAAACTCCTACTTCATAAAGCAACGGGATCCTGGTTATGAAAACAAGACCACGCTGGAAATTGCCCGCGAGATCTTCTCTTATGCCGATGGTGCCTGGATGAGCGCCAAGAAAGACGCCATCGTTAACATTGGCGGTTTTCTGTCTGTACGCGATGCCGAGCTGCACCAACGGATCTGCAACGAGCTGATCCTGCGGGAAGGCTTCCCTACCTACGGCGGGCTGGCCGGGCGCGACCTGGCGGCCATGGCGGTTGGCCTGTGGGAAGGGTTGGATGAAGACTACCTTTCCTACCGCATCGGGCAGACCGCCTATATAGGTGAAAGCCTGCTGGCAGCCGGCATCCCCATCATAGAACCTTGCGGAGGTCATGCCATCTACATCGATGCCGGAAAAATGCTGCCCCACATCCCCCAGGCGGAATACCCGGGGATTGCGCTGAGCGGAGCCATGTACCTGGAAGGCGGCATCCGCGCCTGCGAGATTGGCTCGGTCATGTTCGCCTACGCTGATCCGGACACTGGCAAGGTGGTGAATCCCAAACTTGAACTGGTACGTATGGCCATCCCGCGGCGGATGTACACCCAGAGCCATTTTGATTATGTGGTCGATGTCCTCAAAGAGATCAACGAGAAGAAAAGCGGCCTGCGCGGTTACAAAATCACTTACCAGGCACCGCTCATGCGCCATTTTACTGCCAGGTTCGAACCGCTGGGGGTGGATAAGAAATCACCTCACGAGAAGGTGATGGAAACCAAGAAGAAAACTCTGTAGGGGAAAAATCAGCAGGGTGTGTTAGGAACGCACCCTGCTGATGTTAAAACCTTTTTGCTTCTTCCCAGGCATCATCCAGTTCCTCAAAGGTCATCTGTGAAACCTCGCGTCCCTGCCCTCTTGCTTTGCCCTCAATATAGCTAAACCGTGTCCGAAACCTGGTGATGGTATCCCGCAGCGCAAACTCAGCATCCACTTTGCGCCAGCGGGCGTAGTTGACCACCGCAAACAATAGGTCACCGATCTCGCTGGTTAATTCTTCCTGGTTACCAGCGGACTCAATTTCGCCAATTTCCTCCCTGATCTTATCCAACACACCCTGCACATCCTTCCAGTCAAACCCCACCCGGGCAGCGCGCGCCTGCACTTCCTGCGCCTGCTCCAATGCCGGCAGAATATCCGGCACGCCATCCAGCAATCCCGTTTCTGTTTCCCCATTCTCCTTGCGTTCTTTTGCTTTCAGTTTCTCCCAGTTGGTAAGTAAATGGTCCATATCACGTAGTTCTACGTCCCCAAAGACATGCGGATGGCGATGAACGATCTTCTGGTTAATGCCGCGCAACACCTCCACCATGGAGAAATTGCCATTCTCAAAGCCGATCTGGGCATGCAGCACAATCTGAAGTAGCAGATCGCCCAGTTCTTCCGCCAGCTTGCGAGGATTCCCCTCGTCAATGGCTTTCAAGGCTTCATAGGTCTCTTCCAACAGGGCTTTCCGCAGGCTCACATGCGTTTGTTCCCGATCCCAGGGGCAACCTTCCGGGGCGCGCAGGTGGGCTACCACGTCCTGAAAATCCTCGAAGGAGGTATCGGCAGCCAGCGGCGGGATGTAAAGCACAGTAAGCAGCCCAAGGTGCGGACTTCGGTCGATCTCACTCAACTGGATCAACTCAAGGATTTCGTTCGGGTTTCCAGCCGAGTGCACCAGGGTCACCGGGTGCTCATCCGGGTAGACTGTATGCAGGACCTTCTTCAACTCCACCGCCACCTGGCGTGAGTGGACCTGCGCAATGACGGCAGGAAAGGAAGGTGGAAAGTTGACATGGTGCATGGTAGCCAATTCCAGCGCATCCACTATCACCAGGCGCGGATATGTATCCACTCCCAACGCGGCGCAAACTGGCTCGATGAAACTGATGCCCTCGATCACACGCACCGGGATACCCTGCTTTTTTGCCTGTCGGAATATTCCAGGGCAGGTGGTGTCGCCAATAAAAGGGGAACCCGGCACAGCATAAGTCACCCCGCCTGGTCGCGTCCCCAGCGTCAGCACCTGCTGGATAATCTGCTCGCCGACATCCTCTATCTTTTCAGCATTTTCATACAGTTTTTCAAATGAGTGCAGGGCAATACCGGTTGGCAACGTGGACACAATGGGATGCTCCTTCGTTCGAAGGTAGAGCTCATTCAGTCCATTCAAGTGCTGCAAGGCTTCCTGCGTAAGCTGGGTTGGTTTACCAGGACCTAATCCTAAAAGGGTGATACCGTTTGCCATTTATGCTCCAATCAATAGACAATCAAGAGATTAGTCTACAAGTTGATTAGTCGATAAGTCTTTATGGTGGTTGGTTAAGCTGGTATTCAATCCACAAGCCTTCTCATTTACTCCTCAATTATCACGACTCACTATTCCCTTACCCAATTATAAACAAACGCAGAGACCACTGGTAGCCAGTGCCCTCTGCGTCGGGTTGTCTTTGTGAAACAAAACTTAACGTTTGGTGTAGGTTGGTGCCTTGCGGGCGCGTTTGAGGCCTGGTTTCTTGCGCTCTTTGACGCGTGGATCGCGGGTAAGGAAGCCACCTTTGCGCATGGTAGGAACAAGCTCGGCGTTCATTTTAGTGAGCGCGCGGGCGAGGCCAAGCTGGCAGGAGAATGTCTGGCCAGTCACGCCGCCACCATTTACCAGGACGGAGACGTCATACTGTGAACGCTCCTGGCCGGCTGCAAGCAGTGGTAAAAGGATCAATTCCAGATCACCCATGCGGGTGAAGTATTCTTCACCGGTCTTATTATTCACGGTGATTTTACCGGTACCGCTCATTAAACGGACACGGGCACTGCTTTCTTTGCGACGACCAATACCTTCAAAATACTGAACTGTCATGTTACCTCTTTTACTCTAACGGACGAGGAGTTTGTGCCTGGTGAGGATGCTCCGCGCCACCATACACTTTGATTTTCTTGATCAGCTCACGTCCCATTTTGTTATGCGGGATCATGCCCCACACAGCATGTCGGATGACACGATCTGGGTGGTTTTTAAGCTGGTCTTTCAGACTGACGGATTTTAAACCGCCAGGATAGCCGGAATGGGCATAGTAGATTTTCTCTACCAAGCGGTTCCCGGTTACTTTAATATACCCGGCATTGATCACAATGACGGAATCACCCATGGATACACCCGGGGTGAAGGTCGGCTTATGTTTGCCCAACAGAATATGGGCTATCTGCGTGGCCAGGCGCCCCAATGTTTGCTCGTTGGCATCCACCAGTACCCAATCACGTTCTACTTTTCCTTTTAGGACGAATGTTTTGTCCACTGTCATCCTCTCCACTAACACAGGTATTCTCATTTATTTGGCTTGCCAGACCCATTATCATAACTTACATGCGCCAGTTCAAGTCCCCTTGCGGGGGCAATTCCCGGGTGTTCTGGTACTCCAGCTTCAAAGTTTTGCAGCCAGCTTGACCATTCGATCTTGCCAGTTGCGGCTTCCACTTGCAAGAATACCAGCCTGCGCACCATGTGGTATAGAAAAGCATTCCCACGGATGAGATATATCAACCGGTTGCCATCCATCTGCCACTCGGATCGAGTGATATACCTGATCGTGCTGCTTCCGGGCCGGGGCGGGGTACCGTATGCGGCAAAATCATGTTCACCAACGATCGCTGCTGCGCACTTTGCCAGTACAGAAATTTCCACTTTTTGCTGCAACCGCCACGCATACCGCTCTTCCAGCGGATTCCGCGTAGTATCTTGCAATAACCGGTAACAATATTCCCTTGAACGTGCACCGTATCGAGGATGGAAAGTTGATTCCACCACGCACGCATCTTTCACAGAAATATCATCCGGCAGATTTGCATTGAGTGCGGAGACCAACTGCTGCACTGAGTGCTGCCACTCCAGGTCGAAGGCGATCACCTGCCCCGAAGCGTGCACACCAGTGTCTGTCCGGCCGGCAGCCAGGGTGGATGTTGCGGTCCACCCCAATTTGATCAGGACTTTTTCAACCTCTCCCTGAACAGTGCGCTTTTTAGCCTGGCGCTGGTACCCTGCAAAATCTGTACCGTCGTATGATAATGTAACCTGGTAACGTACCATTCCATTCACGCCCAACGGACGGGATGGATACCCTGATATATCAGGGATTATTCCTCAACCAATTCCAACAGGACCATCTCCGCGGCATCGCCTAGGCGGGGTCCTAGTTTCAACATCCGGGTGTAGCCGCCCGGTCGCTTGCTATAGCGGGGGCCAAGATCGTCAAATAGTTTTTTGACGGTATCATTGGCATTGCCCAGGTAGCTGGACGCCAGCCGGCGGGCGTTCACCTTTTCAATATCGCTCAGGCTGCTGCTGTTCTTGGCTAGGGTGATGAGTTTCTCTGCCTCACCACGGATGGCGGAAGCCTTTGCGCGGGTGGTTGTGATCTTTTCGTGTTCAAATAATTGCTTGATCAATGTCCGTCGCAGTTGTGTGCGATGGCCAGTATCACGACTTAAACGATATCCAGAAATCTGATGGCGCATAATTAATTACTCCACTTTCGTATCATCATGCAGGAAGCCTTTTTCGATCATCTTCTGGCGCAGCTCTTCAAGACTCTTGTCGCCAAAATTACGGATGGACATCACTGCATCATCACCTTTATCTAACAACTCAAGCACATCCCCCACATTGGTTACACCAGTGCGCTTCAAAGAATTGAATACCCGCACTGTAAGGTCCAGGTTTTCAATGGGTGTCTCGGCGGCCTCGCTGGAAATCCGGCTACCGGAAACTTCTTTTTCTACACTGAGTTCCATGATCTCTTCACTCACTCCTGCAAGCAAGCGAAGATGCTCCATCAGGATGATCGCGGAATTCCCTAACGCCTTTTCAGGGGTTATGGCTCCATCTGTCCAGATCTCCAGCTCTAATTTGTCATAGTTGGTGCTCTGACCTACACGGGTGGATTTGACATCCCAATTGACACGTTTAACTGGAGAATAGATGGCGTCCACAGGCAGTTCCCCAATAGGCAGCTTGCTGCTGCGCTCAGTAGCAGGAGAGTAGCCATGACCGTGCTCCACTATCATATCAATGGAAAGGCGGGTTTTCTTGTCGTCCACCGTGAATAGATACAAATCAGGGTTAATGATCTCAATCTCTGAAGGGGCATTAATATCTGCTGCTGTGACCACACCATCACCACGCACATCCAGGTGCATGGTGGCAGTTTCCACATCAAAAAGCTTCAGGCGGATCTGTTTGATCTGCAGCATTACCTGGATGACATCTTCCTGGACGCCAGGAATATCAGTGAACTCATGCAGCACATCATTGATACGGATGGAGGTGACACACGCTCCCTCCAGTGATGACAGCAACACCCGGCGCAATGAATTACCAAGGGTTACACCGTAACCCCGTTCCAGCGGGCTGATGACAAATTTACCGTAATTGCGGGTATCTGCCACTCGTTCCACTTTGGGCATTTGTAAATTGCTTATGCTTAATCCAGTCACTTTGCTTATCCTCTTGCCTGCACACCACAGAACTACCGCGTGCCGGCTCTAATCGCTTTTAGCGTGAGTAGTACTCAACGATGAGCTGCTCGGTAAGATTACCATCGATCTCAGCCCGCTCCGGTAAACGTACTACCCGCCCCGATAGGGTTTTTAAGTCTCGTTCAAGCCATGTGGCCGAATTTCGTGTTTCAGCAATGTCTTTAAGCTCTTTAAAGAATGTGGTTGCCATGGAGCCTTCTTTTACTGCAATCTTATCTCCGGGTTTCAAGAGCATGGAGGGAATATCCATCCGACGCTCATTAACCACAAAATGGCCATGGTTTACCAGTTCGCGTGCCTGGGCACGGCTGGCAGCATAACCAAGGCGGAACACCACATTATCCAGGCGTGTTTCCAGGGTCTGCAGAAAATTCAAACCGGTAAGACCGCGGCGTTTCAACGCCAGGGTGAAGTAGCGGCGGAATTGCTTTTCGAACATGCCATACACGCGGCGGGCTTTTTGCTTGGCGCGCAGCTGACGTGAGTAGTCGGAGGCGCGGTCACTGCCACCACGCGAGCCAGTGCGTCCGTGCTGACCGGGGGCAAAGCCGCGGCGGTCGAATGCGCACTTCGCGGTGAAGCAGCGCTCACCTTTCAGAAATAATTTTTCACCTTCTCGCCGGCATAATTTGCACACCGGTCCTAAATATTTAGCCATAAGTAAGATCCCTCTCTTTGAACAAACTACACACGACGCTTCTTTGGAGGACGGCAGCCATTATGTGGAACGGGGGTGATATCCGAGATGGAATGCACCCGCAGGCCTAGTGACTGTACAGCCCGGATGGCTGACTCTCTACCCGGACCAGGTCCTTTGATATATACATCCACTTCCTGCAAGCCCATGCTGGTGGCGGCCTTGATGGCCTGTTCTGCGGCCAAGCGGGCAGCAAAGGGTGTGCTCTTGCGCGAGCCTTTAAATCCCGCGGAACCGGAGCTGCCCCAGCATACTGTGTTGCCTTTTTTATCGGTGATGGTAATGATGGTGTTATTAAAGGAAGCATAGATGTGAATTTGCCCTGAAGACAGGGTGCGTTTTGCTTTGCGCGCACTAGTTGTTCGTCTTGTCGAGCGTACGTTTTGAGCCATAAAACCTCTCTAATTGATTTCTATCTGTCGTTTGGGCATCTGCCACCGGTCAGCCGTGGGGTCGAGGGGGATCCCTACCAGTGTCTGCGCCCGTTACGACTTATTTCTTGGTTGCTCCACGGCGGCGTCCGCGGCCGGCAACAGTCTTCTTGGGACCCTTGCATGTGCGGGCGTTCGTGCGGGTGCGTTGGCCGCGGCATGGCAATTTGCGGCGATGTCGCATACCCCTGTAACAGCCGATCTCGATCAGCCGTTTAATATTCATTGTACTTTCGCGGCGAAGATCACCTTCCACCTTGAATGTCTTGCTGATGTAATCGCGTAGCAGGTTTACTTCCGCATCCGAAAGGTCCTTTACGCGAATATCCGGATTCACTCCAGTTGCAGCGAAAATCTGTCTGGCACGGGTTTGCCCGATGCCAAAAATATACTGAACGCCTACCTCAACGCGTTTATTGCGTGGGAGATCTACACCTTCAATTCTTGCCATATTCTCTTATCCCTGTCGCTGTTTATGTTTTGGATTCTCGCAGATAATGAACAATCTGCGGTTGCGTTTTACCACTTTGCATTTGGCGCAGCGTTTACGTATAGATGGTGATACTTTCATTCTCTACTTACTCCTTATTTGCTTTCTTGCAGATGACGCTGCAAAGGTTAAATTATACCGCTTCATCCTTCTTTCGTCCAGATATTTCATTAGCATTCCGTCAAAATGACCGGTCCAGCCTTGGTAATGGCCACGCTGTGCTCAAAATGAGCTGTTAGTGAGTCGTCGCGGGATGCCACAGTCCATTCATCTTGCAGCACTTTGGTGAAATATGCGCCCAACATCACCATCGGTTCCAACGCGATCGTCATTCCAACCCGCAATTCCATTCCACGACCTGGAATGCCATAGTTCGGTACCGCGGGACCTTCGTGCATCTGCCGTCCCACGCCATGACCAGTGTATTCACGCACAACATTCATCTTATGACTTTCCACATAATCCTGAATGGCGGCACTGATATCACCGACATGATTACCCGGTACCATCTGTTCAATACCGATCCGCAGCGCCTCACGTGTCACATCCAGCAGCCATTGGGCGGGTTCGGAGATCGTTCCAACACCCACTGTGACGGCGGAGTCGCCGACAAATCCTTTGTAGTTTGTTCCGCAATCCATTGAAACGATATCGCCTTCTATGAGCTTGCGTTTCCCGGGTATGCCATGCACCAATTCCTCATTGACGCTGGTGCAAATGCTTGCCGGATAGGGATACGCTCCCGGGTATCCTTTGAAAGGTGAGGTTACACCATATTTTTTCAACACCTCTTCTGCTGCCACATTCAAATCGGCAGTGGTGACACCTGGGCGGACTATGGTCATCGCTGCATGTAAGGCTTCAGCATTGATCCGGCCAGCCTCACGCATCACAGCGATTTCACTGTCCGTTTTCAGGTTAATCTGGCGCTCCCAAGACATGGATAACCCGGTTACTTCCCTGACAGAGCTTTCAACAGGCAGGCTGTCACATCGGTGATCGCTTGAGAGCCATCCACTTCCACCAGTTTGCCCTGCTTTTGATAATATTCGATCAGCGGAGTGGTTTGCCGATCGTAAACTTCGATTCGCTTCTGAACTGTCTCTTTTTTATCATCTTCCCGCTGATACAGTTCGGAGCCATCAATATCACATACTCCCACAACTTTGGGCGGGTTGTATTTGATATGATAAACGTGACCACCATCCTTGCAAGACAAGCGACCCGTCATCCGTTCAAGAATGACATCAACTGGAACTGTGATCAAGGGAACAGCTAAAACTTCGTTGCCATTCTCCTTCAACATCTTATCCAGCGCTTCAGCTTGAGCCGGGGTGCGGGGAAAGCCATCTAAAAAGGCGCCATTTATGCAATCCGGTTTTTGTAATCTGTCGCGGATCATACTGATCGTCAGGTCATCCGGCACCAGCTCTCCCCGGTTCATGTAACTCTGAGCCAGCTTGCCCAACTCGGTCTGCTTGCTCAGATTCTCTCGAAAGATATCTCCAGAAGAAATATGCGAAAGCTTTAAGGCATCAGTAACTATCTTTGCTTGTGTACCTTTGCCTGCACCTGGGGGGCCGAGAAGGACGTAATAACGTGCCATGATTAGCCTTTGATCAACTGCTCGTCGTACCCGTGTACTTTAAGTTCAGTATCAATGATGGTGAAGGTATCCCTTACCACACCGACCACGATCAACAAACCGGCAGAAGAGACTAGCAGCAGACCGGAACCGGCAGATTTTGGCAGCACGGCACTCAGAATGTAAGGCAACACCGCTACAATTCCCAGAAAAAGTGCTCCGGGCAAGGTGATACGACGCTGCACCTTGGTGAGGTATTTCTGGGTTGGCGCGCCACGAATGACGCCCGGAATCTGTGCGCCCTGTTTTTTAAGGTTTTCGCCATAATTTTGCTGCGAGAAGAGAACATCCGTATAGAAGAAAGTAAAGCCCACCACAAAAATAAAGTATAGAAGGCCATACCATGCACTGGTGCCACCAAAAACATTGTTGATACTCGCAGCCATGCTGGCTACCCATGCTGTCTTGGAAGCCAGGAAATAAGATGCTACGATGGCCGGGAAGGTGAGCAGCGATTGAGCAAAGATCAATGGGATCATACCCGCCATGTTGATCATGAGTGGCAGGTTGCTTTTCACCGGCATGGACATGCGGTTACCCACACGTCGGCCGGGGAACATCACCGGCACATTGCGGCGTCCTTGTTGCACGAAAACAATGGCGAACACAGTAGCTGCCAGGATAGCCAGGATGACTATAACTAGCCAGCGATTCTGTTGGTCACTAAGTAACGAAACCAAGTTGCCTGGCATCTGTGAAACAATGCCCGCAAAGATGATCAGGGAAAGACCCTGGTTTCGGATACCATATTCGGAGATCAGCTGACCCAGCCAGACGCCCAGCATTGTACCTGCAACCATACTGAACAAGGTTGCCAGGGTTGGTAGTAATGCTGTACCAGTGAATCCATAATTGCTCAAGATCGGAGTACCCGCCAGTGAGCGGAAGATGTTGATCTGCCCTACTGCTGAAAGCAGCGCCATGGGGATGGTAAGGATCACAGTCCATTTTTCCATCCAGGACTGGGATTCGCGCGGGTTCTCGCGCATTTTGCGTTCCAGTGCCGGGATGATGGGAATGAGCAATTGCAGGATGATCTGCGCGGTAATATATGGGTAAACTCCCATAGCCAGAATCGAGAAATTCGATACCGTACCGCCAGAAAGCAAGTCCAGCAGGTTAAAGAGATTACCCGCGGCACCACCACCAGTAGCAATGCTGGCGATCACTTCGCGATTCACCCCGGGTACCGGGATGTTGGCCGCGAATCGATACAGGACCAGCAGCCCAAGGGTGATGAGCAGCTTCGTGCGAATATCTTCACTTTTCCAGAGATAGCGCCAGGGTGAACGCTTCATAAAGGATTCTCCTTATTGGAAACGATTAGAGAGTCTCTACACTGCCACCGGCAGCTTCAATTTTGGCTTTGGCCGATTTGCTGACTCTATGTACGCGTACTTTCAAAGCAATATTAATCTCGCCATTGCCTAAAACGACGACCGGTTTATTCGCCTTGCGGACAAACCCTGCTTCGAAGAGTACTTCAGGGGTGATCTCACTGCCAGCAGAGAACCGGTTGAGGTTTTCGAGATTGACCTCAGAATATTCGACCCGGTTAATGGGTGTGAAACCTTCGCCACGCATGAAAGGCAGGCGGCGGAAGAAAGGCAGATTACCACCCTGATGATAAAGGCGGGGGCCTTCACCAGAACGTGATGACTGGCCTTTGGTTCCACGGCCGGAGGTTTTACCCTGGCCTGCGGAAATACCGCGTCCAAGGCGTTTACGACTTTTTTTTGCGCCCGGATTGGGCTTCAAATCGTGTAATCTCATCGTTATACCTGTTCTTCAATCACAATTAGATTATTGACTTTTCTCAACATGCCACGCAATGTTGGTGTATCGGGGTGTTCAACGGTTTCGTGCATTCGGTGAATACCCAAAGCGCGGATTGTCCCTTTATGGACTTTGGAGTAACCAATGGCGCTTTTCACTTGAGTGATCTTCACCATCTTAACTTTTGGAGTAACTTTCTTAGCCATTTTTTCTCCTCTCCCAGAATGGTAGAACATCTTTAATGTCCTTGCCGCGGTTGGCTGCTTCCTGCTTGGGAGATTTTAGGCTTTCAAGGGCATGCAATGTGGCCTGAACGACATTCAAGATCGTATTGCTGCCCAGTGATTTAGTAAGAATGTCATGCACACCCACGGCTTCCAGCACTGCACGCACACCACCACCGGCAATAACACCGGTACCGGGGGAAGCCGGCTTGAGCAATACTACTGCACCGCCCACCTTGGCCGTAACTTCGTGTGGAATCGTGGAACCTGAAAGAGTAACTTTGTGCATGTTTTTATGCGCGCGCTCGGTTGCCTTGCGCATTGCCTCAGGTACTGCGTTGGCTTTGCCTATACCCATCCCAATTTTGCCATTGTTATCACCAGCCACAATGGTCACCCGGAATGAGAAACGGCGACCGCCTTTCACTACCTTGGCAACACGGGCGATCTCGATTACCCGCTCGTCATATCCAGCTTCTACATTATTATAGTCAATCGCATTCATAACCAGACCTTTGCTTTTTAGTTAGAATTCAAGGCCGCCCTTGCGCGCCCCATCAGCCAGGGCTTTTACCCTGCCCATGTACCGGAAACCGCCTCGGTCAAACACCACCAAGGTAATCCCTTTTGCTTTGGCGCGCTCTGCCAGCGCCTTGCCAACCAGATCTGCCTGCTCCACCTTCTTCAAGCCTTTCATGCTGGCTTTCAATTCACTATCAATGGTCGATGCAGATACAAGGGTGACACCTGCTTGATCATCAATCACCTGAGCATAGATATCGGATACGCTGCGGTAAACGCATACGCGTGGACGCGCTGCGGTCCCGGAGATATTCTTGCGCACCCGCTGGTGGCGGTGAATGCGTGCTTCTGAACGAGATTTAGTTGCCATGTGTCATCACCTACTTCTTAGCCTTGCCAGATTTACCAGCTTTGCGGCGGATCTTCTCGCCAGCGTACCGTATTCCTTTGCCATGATATGGCTCAGGGGGGCGGTGGCTACGGATAATTGCCGCAATCTGTCCGACCTGCTCTTTATCTTTCCCGTGCAGTTTTACCTGGCGGGTTTTTGTATCTACTTCAAATTTAATTCCCGCAGGTGGTTCAACCACTACGAGATGTGAATAACCAACGTAGAGCACCAGATTATCGCCATCCATCTCAGCGCGGTATCCCACACCTTCAATCTCCAGGACAATATCAAAACCATTGCTGACGCCTGTCACCATATTGTTGATAAGAGCGCGGGTGGTACCATGCAGCGCTCGGTGTTCAGCCACATCTGAGGGGCGCTTAATCAAAATCTGGCTGTCTTCCAGGGTAATATCCATGGATGGTGAAAATTGGCGGCTCATTTCGCCCTGCGGTCCCTGGACTTTGACAATGTTTCCCTGGATATCCACTTTTACATTGGATGGAACCGTTACCGGTAAACGTCCTATTCTTGACACAGTACTATCCTCCTATCCAATTGGATTACCAGATTTTACACAGGATCTCGCCACCCACACCCAACTGGCGCGCGCGGGAACCGGTCATCACACCCTTGGGGGTGGAGAGGATGGCCACGCCAATTCCAGAAAGGACATGGGGGATATCCTGTTTTTGGCTGTAAATCCGGCGGCCGGGACGGCTGACACGTTCAAGACCAGTGATCACTGGTCGACGTTCCCGTCGCTCGCCTACATATTTAAGTCGGACGCGTAGAACCAGCTGAGCTGGTTTCTCGCCTTCAACGATCTCAAAGCCATCAATATATCCTTCTTCTTTAAGAATGCGGGCAATTTCCGCTTTCAATTTTGAAGAAGGCATCGCAACCATCGGCAGTCCAACGAGGACGCCATTCCGGATGCGGGTCAACATATCTGCAATAGGATCAATAACACTCATTCTAAACCACCTCCGGCTACCAGGATGCCTTGGTAACACCTGGAATTTTGCCTTCCAGGGCGTTCTCACGAAAACAAATACGGCAAAGGCCAAACCGGCGCATATAACCGCGCGGTCTACCGCAGCGGAAACAGCGGTTGCGGATCATATTGGTATGTTCCCGTCGCATTTCACGATACTTCATGCATGTCTTGGCCATAAACTAATTTCCCTTCTTGAAAGGCATTCCAAGCATTGCTAAGAGCGCGCGGGATTGATCATCATTCGGCGCAGTCGTAACAATTGTAATTTCCATACCTCTAACCTTGTCGATCTTGTCATAATCAATCTCAGGAAAGATCAACTGTTCTTTGATGCCCAGGGTGTAATTACCACGTCCGTCAAAAGCATCCGGAGAAATACCACGGAAGTCTCGAACACGGGGTAAGACAATGTTCATGAGGCGGTCAAGAAACGACCACATTTTTTCACCCCGCAATGTCACCTTTGCACCAATTAATCTTCCAGCGCGCAGCTTAAAGTTAGCAATGTCTTTTCGCGATTTGGTAATGATAGGTTTTTGTCCTGTGATCTGAACCAGATCATTTACCGCCGCGTCCAATGCTTTGGGGTTGTCCATCGCCTCGCCGAGTCCGATGTTCAATACCACTTTCTCCACGCGTGGAATTTGCATCACATTATCCAGGCTCAAAGATTTCATGAGCGCTGGGGCGATTTCCTTTAAATATCTTTCTTTCATTCTGTTCATAGTTATGCTCCCAGTCGGCTTATTCGTCGATCTGTTCGTTGCAGTTCTTGCAAACGCGTCTGGTCTTGTCATCTGTTCGCAGCAAGCTCACCCGGGCGGGTTTGCCACATTTAGGACAGACCAGCATTACATTGGAGATGTCTACGGGAGCTTCATATCGCACTTTGCCAGGTTTTACAGTGCGGCCTTGCGACTGCACCTGGCGCTGATGTTTGGTGCGCATATTGATACCTTGCACCACAACAGTTTTTTCCGCGGGAACGACTTTAATGATTTCACCGCGTTTTCCCTTGTCATCTGCACGACCGCTGATTACTTCAACGGTATCACCTTTTTTTATTTTTACGTCCATTGATTGCTCCTGAATCTCCTCTGTCTAGATTACTTCTGGCGCTAGGGAGACGATCTTCATAAAACCTTTTTCTCGTAATTCACGAGCAACCGGGCCAAAGATACGCGTACCTTTCGGGTTATGACCATCTGTATCCAGGATGACCGCTGCGTTATCATCGAAGCGAATGGAGGAACCATCTTCACGGCGCCACTCCTTGGAGCAGCGGACAATGACCGCTTTAACCACATCGCTCTTCTTCACCGCACCCTGGGGAGTAGCTGATTTTACCGTAGCAACCACCACATCTCCTACTGAGCCATAGTGACGAACGGATCCGCCCATGACGTGAATGACCAGCAATTCGCGGGCGCCAGTATTATCTGCAACTTTTAAACGAGATTCCTGTTGTATCATCGCTTATTCTCCCACGCCGGCATCTTCGGTGCGACTTTCGGACACCAGAACAGATTCAACCACCCAACTTTTCCCTTTGGAGAGTGGACGGGTTTCAACAATCTGCACCTTATCGCCAATGTTACAGCCAATTTCGTCATGGGCCTTGACGCGCTTGCTCAAATGCACCACTTTTTTATAGATAGGATGGCGGTAAGAGCGGGTGATCTCCACCACAACTGTTTTCATCATCTTGTTACTGGTGACAATACCAGTCAGGCGACGACGTTCGTTCATACTGCACCTTCCTTCTTATCCGCAAGCTCATGCTCCCTAAGAATTGTCTCGTATCTGGCGATCAGGTGCTTGGTGATGGGAAGCCGGCTGGTATCAGTCAACTGTCCGGTCACCGCCTGAAAGCGCAAGTTCATCAATTCATTGCGGGCATCCGAAATTTTTGTTTTCAATTCTGCAACTGCCAGCAAACGTATCTCTGCTATTTTCATGGTTATTCTCCTGCCATTTCATGTTTTGAAACGACTTTGGTCTTGATGGAGAATTTGTAGACCGCATGATGCAATGCTTCCAGCGCTTGATCTTCCGGTAGACCGCTAATTTCGAAGATCATTCTACCGGGTTTAACCACTGCCACATAATACTCCACATTCCCTTTACCTTTACCCATGCGTGTCTCGGGAGGCTTCTGGGTGTATGGTTTATCCGGGAAGATCCGGATCCAGACTTGACCGCGGCGTTTCATGGCATGGACGATGGCACGGCGGGCAGCTTCGATTTGGCGAGCTGTAACCCAGCCTGGTTCCAGGGCTTGCAAGCCCCATTCACCAAAGCTGATCTCCGCACCACGAAGCGCCTTGCCTTTCATACGGCCGCGCATTTGTTTGCGCCACTTCACTCTTTTAGGCATCAACATAATAGCTACCTCTTCATCAACTTCTGGTAAAGTCCAGAATGCTTATTCACTGACATACACACCCTCGGTGGATTCAGCTTTCTCTTCCATCGCAGGCATGGACTCACCTTTATAAACCCAAACCTTCACGCCAATACGACCATAGGTAGTGAGGGCTTCCGCTTTGGCAAAATCAATGTTCGCGCGTAGTGTTTGCAGTGGAACGCGTCCTTCGCGCAGCCAGACGCTGCGAGCCATTTCTGCGCCACTGAGACGTCCGGCAACTTCCACCTTAATTCCTAGAGCGCCTTGGCGGGTAGCCTGCTGCAAAGCGCGTTTCATCGCCCGACGGTAAGAAACACGGCGTTCCATCTGACCGGCAATATTTACTGCCACCAGGAAAGCATCTGTATCCGGGTTGGCAATCTCTTTAATCTCAAGATCGATTTTCTTGGAGGTCAACGTTTCAAGAGCGGTGCGCATTTTTTTTACGCTTTCACCCTTGCGCCCAATGAGGATGCCAGGTTTGGCTGTGTGCACGGTAACCTTAACCTTACCTGGGAAGCGCTCCACTTCGATCTTAGATACACCGGCTTTTTCCGCTTCGGAGCGGACAACTTTGCGGATCTCAAAATCCTGCGCCAGTTGATCGGAATATTCTTTGCCTTCAGCGTACCAGCGTCCTTGCCAGGGCTGGTTGATATTTAGACGAAAACCTATCGGATGTACTTTTCGACCCATAATTTCTCCTGGTATCTTCTCACATGGTTTCTTCGGTTTCCCGAATCAACTGGATGATAGATGCTCTACTCCTTCTCTCTCAAGGTAACTGAAATGTGCGAGCTACGACGCAACAGTGGTTTGAACCGGCCGCGCGCGCCAAATCTACGCCATTTACGAGTTGGGGCTTCATCTGCGGTGATGCGATAGACATATAGATCATCGCGGCTGACGCCAAAGTTCTCTTCGGCATTAGCCATGGCTGAAGCCAGAACCTTGGATACCTGGCGCGCTGCTCCATTCGGAAGGAACTTCAAGATGTTCATCGCGTCCATGGCTTTCTTACCCCTCACAACGTCCACCACCAGGCGAACCTTTTGGGCAGACATGGATATGTTGTTGAGTTTCGCAAAAATATAGTGAGACATGGTTTACTTTCCCTTAGCCGCGGAAGACTTATCTGACGCGACATGTCCACGGAAATGCCGGGTGGGGGCAAATTCACCCAGACGGTGCCCTACCATGTTCTCCGTGACATAAATGGGAACGTGACGGCGACCGTCATGCACCGCGATGGTGTGGCCGACCATCTGAGGGAAGATGGTGCTGGCGCGACTCCATGTGCGAATGACTTTCTTGTCATTCCGGGTGTTCATTACTTCTATTTTTTTCAACAGCTTCGGGTCAATGAATGGACCCTTCTTGAGCGATCGTGACATTTGTCGACCTCTTTATTCTCTCATTTACCAATTACTACCGGCTGGCTTTGTTGCGCCGGCGGACGATATACTTATCAGTTTGCTTGTTATTGCGGGTCTTCAAACCGAGAGTGTATTTACCCCATGGGGTCTTAGGACCGGGCATACCAATTGGTTGACGTCCTTCGCCACCACCATGCGGATGATCGCGCGGGCTCATTGCGGTACCTCGGACAGTCGGACGCACACCCATATGGCGTTTGCGGCCGGCTTTCCCCAATTTAATATTCTTATGATCCAGGTTACCCACCTGACCAATGGTGGCGAAGCAATTCTGGCTTACCAGCCGCACTTCCCCGGAGGGCATGCGTATCTGAGCAAAATCGCCTTCCTTGGCCAACAGCTGGGCAGCTCCGCCGGCAGCTCGCACCATTTGAGCACCGCGGCCTTCTTTCATTTCAATGCTGTGGACCATGGTACCAATCGGGATGCTGGAAATCGGCAGGTTGTTACCTATCCGTATCTCAGCGTTATTACTGGAAACGATGGTATCTCCAACCTTCAATCCAACTGGAGCGATGATGTATCGTTTCTCACCATCTGCGTAGTTGAGCAGCGCAAGTCTAGCAGTGCGGTTGGGATCATATTCAATAGCGGCCACAACCGCTGGAATATCTCGCTTCTCCCGTTTGAAATCTACCATGCGGATAAACCGGCGTTCACCACCGCCGCGATGCCGGACAGTGATCCGGCCGTAAGAGTTGCGGCCGCTGTTAGCTTTGCGGATAACCAGCAAAGAGCGTTCGGGAGTATCCTTGGTGATCTCTTCAAATGTGTACCCGGTCATATTGCGTAAACCGGGAGTGATCGGTTTATAGATCTTGACGGCCATTACTCCACTCCTTCAAAGATCGGAATTCGATTCTCAGGTGCAAGAGTGATGATGGCCTTCTTCAAACCACTATCCCGAACCATTAATCGGCGGCTGCGGGCACGGCGTGTCCGTTTACCAGCAGTGTTGATAATATTCACCCGCAGGACCTTCACGTCAAAAACGGTTTCTACGGCGTCCTTTACCTGTGTCCTGGTGGCATCCTTGGCGACTTCAAATACATATTGGTGCAGTTTGCTAACCAGGTAATTGGTTTTTTCAGTCACCAACGGTCTTCTTAAGATATCAAAATGAGTAGTCATACTATCTCCCTCTAGCCCAGGTTGGCAGCGATAACATCCAGCGATTCGAGTGGGAGGATGATCTTGTCGAATGACAGGATATCCCGGATATTCAGGTAGCTGGCCATCAATGTCTTTGCGTCTGGAAGGTTATTGGTGGATCGAATCACTTTTTCATATTCCTCATTCTTTATCGGAATAAGGATCAAAGCGCTGCTCGCGCCAACCAATTTGTTCAGTGCCTGAGCCATCAATTTAGTTTTAGGTTCAGCCAGTGGCATGCCATCCAGCACTACAATGCCGGCTTCCTGCGCTTTGACAGTTAACGCGGAGCGTAAAGCGGCTCTTCGCATCTGGCGCGGCATCTGCAGGGTATATCCGTGCGGGTGTGGTGTGTGTGCTCCGCCACCACCTCTCCAGATCGGTGAGCGGCTGGAACCTGAACGTGCACGACCGGTGCCTTTTTGAGCCCATGGTTTCTTGCCACCACCAGCTACTTCGGCCCGGGTTTTTGTTTGATGAGTTCCAAGACGCGCGTTCGCCTGTTGGCGAACAAGGGCCTGGTGCATCAAGTCATTCTTAATCGGGGCTTCAAAGATCTCCGCCGGTAATTTCACGGTACGGACTATCTCGCCCTGCATGTTATAAACATCTGCTTCCATAGTCATCATGCTCCATCATAGAAAACAGCCCTATACAGCTACTGTTTTCGAGCCTCCCTAATTGTTACGATACCGCCGCGGCTACCAGGAACGGCACCGCGCACACCCAGCAGGTGGCGCTCAGCATCCACTAAAACGACTTTTAGTTTCTGTGCTGTAACACGGTCATCGCCCATATGACCGGGTCGGCGCGATCCTTTATAAACGCGACCAGGAGTTGTCGTGGCACCGTTTGAACCGGGGCTACGTTGACGGTCAGATTGACCGTGAGTTTTGGGGCCGCCACGGAAGTGATACCGCTTCACAGCACCCGCGAATCCTTTACCCTTGGAAGTACCAACGACATCCACGTGCTCGCCAACCGCAAAAAGATCAACGCTGACGGTATCGCCTTCGTTGACCTGTGGATCCTTAACGCTAAATTCGCGCAAGACACGGACGGGGGGTAAATTATTCTTCTTCAAGTGACCCAGCTCACCTGCTGCCAGGCGTTTGGGTTTGATCTCTTTGTAACCCAGCTGCACTGAGGAATAACCATCTTTTTCCGCGGTACGAATCTGGGTTACATAACAAGGCCCAGCTTCAATGATGGTTACAGGAATTGCCGCACCATTCTCATCGAAAATCTGGGTCATGCCGATTTTCTTGCCGATAAGCCCTTTTAACATCCCAATATTCTCCTTGTAGGTTTTTATTGTCGAGACTGTCAGCCTGGGCTAGGCTGCATCATCTCCGGGCGCAATCCAGTCAGTTGGTTGGTTGAGCTTTTTCTGGCACAACACGACGAACTCTTGAATTGCCTCTCATCAGGTGGATACCAAATCCATCTGGCGCAAGTTTTCATTCTACCACCAAATATCTGAATTGACCAGAGGTTTGGTGTCTCAGCGAGGATTTCTATTCGCTGAACTAAATCTTAATTTCAATATCGACACCCGCCGGCAGATTCAAGCGCATAAGCATGTCGATAGTTTTGGAATCCGGATCCAGTACGTCTATCAGACGATTGTGGGTGCGGATCTCAAAGTGCTCATGTGAGTCCTTATCGATGAAAGTGGAGCGGCGAACAGTGAATCTTTCCAGCTTGGTGGGCAATGGGACGGGCCCGACCACCTGTGCACCGCTGCGCTCAGCCGTATCCACAATCCGTTTGGCTGATTGATCAAGAACGCGGTGATCGTAAGCCTTAAGTCGTATTCGAATTTTCTGTTTAGCCATTTTTACACCTAGTCCAGTATTTTTGTGATCACGCCGGCGCCAACCGTCAGACCACCTTCACGAATAGCAAACTTCGAACCCTGTTCCAACGCCACCGGAACGATCAATTCCACTTCCAGGTTCACATTGTCGCCGGGCATGACCATCTCCACCCCTTCGGGCAGCTTGATGTTTCCGGTCACGTCCATTGTCCGAATATAGAACTGCGGGCGGTATCCATTAAAGAATGCCTTGTGGCGTCCACCTTCGTCCTTCTTCAATACGTACACTTCGCTCATGAATTTCTTGTGCGGGGTGATGGAGCCCGGCTTGGCAATCACCTGACCGCGTTCCACGTCCGTGCGCTCAATGCCGCGCAGCAGCAGACCCAGGTTGTCTCCAGCCAGGCCTTCATCCAGCAGTTTGTGGAACATTTCCACGCCGGTGCACACGGAGCTGCGAGTCTTTTCCTGCAATCCCACGATCTCCACCGCTTCGCCAACTTTGATGCGCCCGCGATCCACACGACCGGTTACGACTGTCCCGCGGCCTTTGATCGAGAACACGTCTTCCACCGGCATCATGAACGGTTTGTCCATGGCGCGCACCGGCTCGGGGATGTATTCATCCACCACCCGCAGCAGTTCTTTGATGCTCGCGTATTCCGGCGCTTCCGGATCTGTGCTCTTGCTTTCCAATGCCTGCAGCGCTGAACCGCGTACGATCGGGGTGGTGTCGCCCGGAAACTTGTAGCTGGTCAGCATTTCGCGCAGTTCCAGTTCCACCAGTTCCAACAGCTCGGGGTCACTCATCTGGTCGATCTTGTTCAAATACACGACGATGCTCGGTACTTCCACCTGGCGCGCTAACAGTACGTGCTCTTTGGTCTGCGGCATCGGCCCATCCGGCGCTGCCACCACCAGGATGGCGCCATCGATCTGCGCCGCTCCGGTGATCATGTTCTTGATGTAGTCGCGGTGCCCAGGCATGTCCACGTGCGCGTAGTGCCGTTTGTCGCTCTGGTATTCCACGTGCGCAATATTGATCGTGATTCCGCGCGCTTTCTCTTCCGGCGCGTTGTCGATCTGATCATACGCTTTGAATTCTGCCAGACCTCGCATCGCACACCATTTGGTGATCGCTGCTGTCAGTGTGGTCTTCCCATGGTCGATGTGTCCCATGGTGCC
>PNON01000031.1 GCA_013824865.1 Anaerolinea sp.
AATGGATGGACATCCCGAGATGGCTACACCAGAAATGGGTCAGCTTGTTCTAGGGCTTCTAAATCAGGCAGAAAACCCTCAGAACCCGGAAGGGCCAGAGATGGTCGAAAAACTGCGCAAGATAAATCGAATTATCATGAAACGATCCATGCAGGCAAACCTGGCTAAATAAACAAAACATCAAAACAATGCGATTATTTGCACAGCAATATCGCAACAACAAAATCCGCATGAACATCTGACCCTGAATAGTGCTCCGCGTCTCCTTTGCTGGATGCGGTATAATTATAAGGTTATTAATTCCGAAGGAACAGCCTTTTTATGGAAAACGCCCCCATTCAACAAGTCGATATCGACCAGCAAATGCGCTCCGCTTACCTAGATTACGCCATGAGTGTCATCGTTGCCCGTGCCCTGCCGGATGCGCGTGACGGGCTCAAACCCGTCCATCGCCGCATTCTTTATGCCATGAACGACCTGGGTATGCGCTCTAACTCTGCCTACAAAAAATCCGCGCGCATCGTCGGTGAAGTGCTGGGCAAGTATCATCCTCACGGCGACTCCTCGGTGTACGACGCCATGGCGCGCATGGTCCAGGATTTTTCCATGCGCTACCCGTTGGTGGATGGCCAGGGCAACTTCGGTTCGGTGGATGGCGATGCTCCGGCAGCCATGCGTTATACCGAGGCCCGCATGGACAAGCTGGCTGAAGAGATGATGCAGGACATTGATAAGAATACCGTGGACTTCGCAGACAACTTTGATGGCTCACTTAAGGAGCCAGTGGTGCTGCCTGCCCGTCTGCCCAACCTGCTACTCAATGGCTCCTCCGGTATCGCGGTCGGCATGGCTACCAACATTCCACCTCACAACCTGCGCGAACTGGTCAATGCCCTCACCTACCTGATTGACCATTTCGAAAACATTGAAGATGTTTCCACCGAGGAGCTCATGGAATTCCTACCCGGGCCTGATTTTCCCACCGGTGGCATCATCATCGGGCGCGAGTCCATCCGCCAGATGTATAGCACCGGCCGAGGCAAACTCACCATTCGCGGTGTTGCTCACATTGAAGAACTGAAGAATGGTCGTAACGCCATCTTCATTACTGAATTACCCTATCAAGTGAATAAATCCGTTCTGATTTCACGGATTGCCGACCTGGTGCATGAAGGTAAAATCGATGCGATCTCCGACCTGCGCGATGAATCGGACCGGCGCGGCATGAGCATCTACGTGGAATTGAAACGCAACGCACAACCCAAGAAAGTGCTCAACCAACTTTACAAATACACATTGCTGCAAACCACCTTTGGTGTGCACATGCTGGCTTTGGTGAATAATGAACCGCGTGCTCTCTCACTGAGGCGAGCCCTGCAGGTTTACGTGGAGCATCGCCAAGTGGTCATCCAGCGCCGCTCCGAATACGAGCTGGAAAAAGCCCGCGCCCGTGCCCATATTTTGGAAGGTTACCTGATTGCCCTGGCCAACCTGGATGATGTTATTCAAACCATCCGCGAATCCCCGGATGCCGACACTGCCAAGCTCCGCCTGATGGAGCGCTTCAAGCTGACCGAGATCCAGTCTCAGGCGATTTTAGACCTGCAACTGCGCCGTCTGGCTGCACTCGAGCGTCAGAAGATCGAGGATGAGCATAAAGAGGTGCTGGCACGCATCGCCTTCCTGGAAGACCTGTTAGCCAATCCGCGCAAGATTCTGGATGTAATTAAGGAAGACCTGGCGGAAGTAGCTGATAAATTCAGCGACGAACGCCGTACCAAGATCACCGCAGAAGCAAGAGAGGATTTCAAAGAAGAAGACCTGGTGACGGATGAAGCGGTGCTTATCTCTATTTCCCAGCGTGGTTACATCAAGCGCGTGGCTACCACCACCTTCCGCACCCAGCTCCGCGGCGGGCGGGGTGTGATTGGCCAGAATATGCGCGAGGAAGACGAGATCATCATGATGATCCCGGCCAGCACGCTCGATACCGTATTATTCTTCTCCGACCGCGGCAAGGTGTATGCAGAAAAGGTCTACCAGATACCGGACGCCGGACGCACTGATCGCGGTATCTCCATTAATAATATACTCGCGTTGAATTCCAATGAAAAGATAACTGCTGCGGTGAATGTGTCCGATTTTAACGCCTCCGCGTTCTGCACCCTGGTTACCCTGCGTGGACGGGTGAAGCGTATGAAACTTTCCGAGCTCAGCAGTGTGCGCCCCTCCGGTCTGATCGCCATTAACTTAAACGAGAAAGATCAACTGGGTTGGGCCAAATTGACCAGTGGCAAAGATGAACTGATCCTGGTAACTGCCAATGGCAATGCCCTGCGATACTCCGAAAGCCAACTGCGTCCCATGGGGCGTAACGCTGGCGGCGTTACCGGCATCCGCCTGCGCGCTGGCGATCAGTTGACCGGGGCTGAAGTAGTGGAAAAAGACGCTGACCTGCTGGTCGTGACTGAGCTTGGTTTTGGTAAGCGTACCCCCTTGGATGAATATGCTCCTAAATCCCGCGGCGGGCAGGGGGTGGCTACCATCAACCAGAAAAGCTTGCCGGAGATCGGTAAAATTGCGGTTGCACGGGTGGTTACCAAAGGGGACGAACTCACCCTCATATCCGCCGGCGGGATTGTGATGCGCATGAAAGCTGACAAGATATCACAGACCGGGCGTGCCACCCGTGGCGTGCACCTGATGGATATGGAAAAAGGCAACAAAGTGGCATCCATTGCCCGAATCTCACGAAAGGATATTCCCATGCCTGAGAATGGGAATGGCAATGGTGAAAACGGTAACGGGAATGGCAACAGCGATAATAATGGGAATGGTAACAGCGCTGAATCCTGAGATCTTTAAATAAAAAAAAGAGCCCGCGCGCGCGGGCTTTGAGATTAAAAGGGGACGACCTTGCCAGTTACCAAAAGGATCAGGCCACCAAGCAGGACGGTAAGGATGAACACCAGCAGCATCAATACGAAGCGCTGAGCAGCTGTCATTCCCAGAATACGCCTTTCAGATACTACTGATTGATCCAGCACATCGGTTGCGACAAAGGGTTCTGTTGGCACGAACGGCTGAACAATAAAGGGTTCCTGTGGGTTTTCATTCATGGCGCACCTCGTTCCTGATCATCAATATACCATATTTCACTCAAGTTTCAACCGCAAATGCACATCCCCGGCCTGTATTTGCACCCCCCCAGTTGGTGTATCCAGCAGCAGCTCCCCGCTTGGATCGATTCCCAACAGTCTGCCGGTTATCTCCGGACCGTAGTTGTTGATGACGCGCACCGGCTGCCCCAGGTAGGCCAATCGCTGGCTGATAAATGAAATCAGCAAATCGGGATTCGCCTTGCGCCAGCCATCCAGCCTGATCAGGATATCGCGGAGCAGCTCCCAGCGATCCACCGGTCTACCAGCTGCAGTTTCCACGCAGGTGGCGGGTAAAGCCATCCCTTCTGTTGGAGGCAGCGCTGTTGCAGTGATATTAACCCCGATACCGACAACTGCAGTCGCGTTTCCATCCTGCCAGGTCGTTTCCACGAGGATCCCGGCTGTTTTATTACCATTTAGCAATATGTCATTTGGCCACTTGATCTGAGGTTTTAACAAGAGCTGGTCTTCAAGGGATGAGCAAACCGCTGCGCCTGCTATAAATGGCAGCAAGCTCGCCCAGGCTGTTTCTTCAGGAGAGAGACGCAGGATGAGGCTGAATGCCAGCGCAGTGCCTGGCTTTGTAATCCAGGTTCGCTGCATCCTTCCCCGGCCGGTTGTCTGAGTATCCGCAGCCACCAGGGCAAAATCAGGCGCTCCTTGCTCAGCCCAGTCCAATGCGATATCATTGGTTGACCCGGCGGAATTCAGGTAGCGAACTTCATTCACGGGTGTATTGATAAGCAATTGGGTCAATTCTTGCTGGTTCATAGGCCTGATTCTAACCTATAGCAGCTAAAACTGCATCAGCCAAGCTCTTGACGCAACGGTGATGCAAATGTATAAATAATATAAAGGGAGTTATCATAAATAATGACCATTGATGAAAAAACATTCAGACAAGCGATGCGCTTCTGGTCCACGGGTGTTACCGTGGTGACTTCCATCCACGAAGGCATTCAACGTGGATTAACAGTGAGCTCATTCACTTCCGTGTCTGCTTCGCCTCCGGTGGTACTGGTATCGATCAACAGATTCTCACGCACCCATCAAATTATCAAGGAGTCGGGTGTATTCGCCGTTACCATCCTGGAGAAATCCCAGCAGGCAGTATCCGCCAAATTTGCTGGTCAGGTGCCTGAGGAAGAAGACCGTTTCAAAGGACTGGAGATATTCGTTCTGAAAACAGGCGCTCCCATCATTGCTGGCGGTGTGGCCTGCTTCGACTGCAAACTCGTAAATACCTTCGAGATTGGTGACAATACTATTTTCTTTGGTGAGGTGATGGACGCGCAATATCACGAAAATCTACAACCATTGCTGTATTCCAACCGGTCTTATCAATCCCTGAAGGAATAATGCCAAGCAAACCATTGACCCAGCAAGAAAAACGCCTTTTGTTGGTGATTGCCCGACAGGCCATGGAAAATGCTGTTCGAAAACAATTGCTGGATGAGATTAACCTTACATCAATGCCCATCTCCCTCCAGGAACCAGGCGCATCATTCGTCACCCTGACTGTTGGTGATGCCCTGCGGGGATGCATCGGCACCCTGGAAGCCCACCAGCCCCTGGCTTTGGATGTACAGGAACACGCTGTTGCCGCTGCTCTGGAAGATTACCGCTTTACCCCAGTCATCCCAGCGGAATTAAAGCACATCCATATCGAAGTTTCACGGCTCACCCCGGCGATCCCCCTCGAATATGCTGATCCACTTGATCTATTATGTAAGCTGCGGCCCGGGGAGGATGGTGTCATTCTGAAAGATGGTCCACACAGAGCCACCTTCCTGCCGCAGGTGTGGGAAAAAGTGCCCGACCCGGCGGAATTTTTAGACCAATTATGCTACAAAATGGGAGCGCTGCCTGAGGTATGGCGAAATAAACATCCGCAGGTTTTCACCTACCAGGTGGAAGAATTCCATGAATAAAAACAGAACCCCGCCCGGGGTTCTGTTTTTATTAAGTTGAATTAGATGATCTCTTCTGTGGCCAGATTATGAGCCTGAGCATAGAAATGGCCATAGCCAAGCATCATGTAGATCATTGCCAGTGCCATTCCGTATAAGGCGCCAATTCCGAGTGCTATTGCACCAATGCTGGCCAGAATTGAACTGGCAACAGCGCCAACGATGCCCATCAGCACCACACCAACGAATGACAGCAGGTAGGGAACGGGTTTCTTAAAGACGGTCTTGAAAACCACCTTGAATTTCAAGGCATCCTTGATGGTTCCAAACTGGGCATAGCGGGCATAGATCTCAGGCATGATGAGGGCAATCAGCAACCCATAAAGTACCATCAACAAAACTACACACGCCACAATGATCCACGCGATCACCGCAACAACACCCGCGGCTCCAGCATTATCACCATCCATCGCAATAAAGCCGCCAGCAGTTCCTATGACGATAATAATCGCGATGACGATGCCAAAAACGAGCATCGGTAGAGAATATACGAGACTGATCACCCACATTTTCACCCCATCCATGAACTGTTTACCGATATCCAGGGCGGGAAGTGTGGGAGTTTCTTTATTAATGACTTTACGCATAATATCTATCGTGACACCGTAAAAGACCAGCGCCATGAATAGGGTGCCGATGCCAGGGATCAATGATGCGAATCCAAGCAGGGCAAACATTGCCAGTTTTTTTAACCAATCCGGGTCATCAAAAACAAAGGTAAATGGTTTTCCGAAATTCATAATGCCTCCTTAGTTTGTTATTCTTGATAATAGCATATATTTATCTTCATACAACTACGTAATTAACATAATAAAGTTGAATTAATCATCTATGATTAATTCAACCTCTTCAATCACAACTGCAAGTGTTTGGCCACATTGAGTACAAATATCGTCGCCCGCTTCTGGTTCGGATCCGCAGTGATGGAACAGGTATCCCGGATGATCTGCAGTGCCTGTTCCACCTGGTCATCATCCAGCCCGATCAGTAGGGTGGAAGAACCCCGCCGTAAAAAGCCGCCCGTGGAAGCGACTTGAGTCACCCTGAAACCCATACTGGTCAACGCCCGGGAGACGGGTTCGGTGTCATGATCTTGAACAATGGCAATGATCATTTTCATGGTTATATCTCCTCAAAATGTTCCACTTCCAGTGAAAAAATGGTAGCCCCCCCAATGGTGACCGGGGTGGGTGCCGGTAAAGGCAGGGGTGCACTTTCAAGCGGTATGGAGATATATTCCACCCGCTGACGGCAATTAGTTTTCAATTCCTGGATGGCTTTAGCCTCATTTTCAGGCTTGACCCCCACCAACAAAGTGGCATTGCGTCTTCCCAGGAATCCCCCCACGCTGGGAAGTTTGATTACCTGTGCCCCAATTTTACCCAGTGAGTAAGAAGCATTTTCCGCATCCTGCGCCTGCACAACAGCGATAATCAACAGGCATGGGTTTTCCGATTCCATGTTGCTCCTTTCTTCGCGATCTATGCGAATGTGGTGATGGCTCTTCCAGGTAGTTGTGACGATATCTTTGATCATCTTAATTATAACCATGCATTTTTCAAAATCAACTAAAAATACGCCCATTTTCCCCTCAGTTGTTGCTAAAGAAATTTGACTGCCTGTAACTACACCTGCCTCGGGAACAAACCATCCATAAAAAGCGTTTATTATAAATTTATAAGTCTTTATACGACAGGCAGGTTATTTGCAACCGATCAGATGTATCCTCCTTCCACATACTGGCAAGGTATCTCCACCCAGATCCGGGGGATACATTGATATGCTAAAATAGGCAATAGATATGAGGACCCATGACGCAAAATAATAAACTGCCCGACCAAGCTCCAATGGATCCCGGTGATCGATTGCGTCGTATCCTGGAAGGACAGAATGCTTCCGGAGACGACCCCCCCAACCTTGAGCTTCCTGAAGGGGTAGAAATGCCATCATCTCCAGACTTAGCCGGCGAAGACCTAAATGTTCCTGGTGATATCGGGGAAGCGCCAGGCGATGATACCCCACTTTCTGAAAAACTAACCCTCCCGCCTGCCTCCTGGCTGCCAGAAACGCGAGAAAGTTTGGATGGGGACTTATCACTAACAGACGACACACCGCCACTCACGATCCCACAAGAGATGAATACTCCCACCAACGTGCTTCCGCGCCGGGTGGAAGAAGTGGACCGCAATGCCACCCGGGTTATCCCGGTTCAGCGGGTGATCACTCCTGTAACCCAGCCCAGCGCCACCAACCAGCACGGCATCCGCCCCCCGGCAGGGAGTCCCCCAACCCGCACAACCCCTGGTCGCAGACCGCCTTCCCGTCGGTCTGTCCAACCAAAAAAACATGGGTTATCTGCTGGCTGCCTGGTGAAAGGAATCATTGGCTTGCTTTTTGGATTGGTGGTAATGGTCATTGCGGCTGGCTCGATTATGGTATTTGAGTATTACCGCATTGCGGCATCATTGCCCGATATTGACAACCTGCAGGCACATGCCTCACAGTTCGAGACCACCCGTATCCTGGACCGTGACGGGAATGTCCTGTACGAAATTCTTGATCCAAATGCTGGCAGAAGAACTTACGTACCGCTGGAAAAGATTTCCCCATTCCTTGTCGCTGCCACCATTGCCACAGAGGATCAGGAGTATTACAGCCACCCCGGTTATGATCCCATTGCCATCGCCCGCGCCTTCATTCAGAACTACACGAATCAAGAGATCGTCTCTGGTGCTTCCACTATCACTCAGCAATTGGCGCGCAACCTGCTTTTTTCGCCTGAAGAGCGGGTAGAGGAAACTTTGGGTAGAAAATCCCGTGAGATCGTGCTGGCAGCTGAGATTACCCGCCGCTATTCCAAAGATGAGATCCTGGAGCTCTACCTGAACGAGAATTTTTACGGAAGCCTGGCTTATGGCGTGGAAGCGGCTGCAGAAACCTACTTCAAAACGGATGCCAGCAACCTGAACCTGGCTCAGGCTGCCTTCCTGGCAGGGCTGCCCCAGTCTCCATCCGTATATGACATCCACACCAACCGCGACGCCACACTGGCACGCAACCGCAATGTGCTGCGCCTGATACTGCAGATGAGCAGTGAAAAAGACTGCATTTATGTTAGCAATAATCCCCAGCGTATCTGCGTCAGCGAAGATGATGTGGTGGCAGCAGTGACTGAGATCGAAGGGTATGTATTTCCTGAGCTTTCTGTGAATATGCACTTTCCGCATTGGGTCAATTACATTCAAACCCTGTTGGAACAACAGTATGATTCTCAGACCATCTACCGTTCCGGTTTCACCATCCACACTACGCTAAATCCTGAATTACAGAAACAGGCTGAGAAAATCGTTAAAGCGCAGGTGGATGCTCTGGCTGATCGCAATGTTCAGGATGGGGCAGTAGTGGTCATAAAGCCCGCAACGGGTGAGATATTGGCAATGGTGGGTTCCGCAGATTTCTACAGCGAAGCCATATCAGGGCAGGTGAACATGGCTATCAGTCCGCGCCAGCCAGGGTCTGCCATTAAACCACTCACCTATGTAGCAGCTTTCGAAAAAGGCTGGACGCCTGCGACTTTGATTTGGGACGTACCCACCGATTTCCCGCCTTCCGGCAATCCAGATGATCAAAGCCCGCCATATCAGCCGGTAAACTACGACGGCGAATTCCACGGACCAGCGACTGTGCGCAGTGCTCTGGCTAACTCTTACAATATCCCGGCTGTAAAAGCGCTGCTCCATGTCGGTATCTATGATAACCCGCAGACTGATGCAAAAGACGGTTTAATTGAGTTCGCTAAACGGCTCGGCATCAAATCTCTCACCCGAGAAGATTATGGCATGGCATTAGCGCTGGGCGGCGGAGAAGTTAGCCTGTTGGAACTGACGCGTGCCTACAGTGCTTTTGCCAATAACGGAGTGCTGGTTCCCGGTGTTGCCATCACCAGGGTCACTGATTACCAGGGCAATGTCATTTTTGAGCACAAACCAGAATCCGGCTTCCAGGCCGTCCGTGCTGAACACGCCTATTTGATCAGCTCCATACTGGCAGACCGCGAGGCTCGCATCCCCATGTTCGGTTACGACCCGGTGATCAACCTGTCCTTCACAGCGGCAGTCAAGACGGGCACAACCAACGAAAACCGGGATAACTGGACCATAGGCTACACCCCTGACCTGGTTGTGGGAGTCTGGGTAGGAAATGCGGACTACACACCTATGTCAGGCACCACCGGTCTAACCGGTGCGGCACCCATCTGGGCTCAGGTAATGGAAACAGGCATTCAGCAGTTGACTGGTGGCAATCCATCATCGTTCAGCATCCCAGTTGGAATCATCCAGCGTAATATCTGCACCCTTTCCGGTACAGAGCCATCAGAATGGTGTCCGGCAACCCGCCTGGAATTCTTTGCTGCTGACCAGCTGCCCTTGCCAAAAGAACAGGATCTGTGGCAGAAAATTGAAATCGATACCTGGACTGGTTTAAAGGCGAATGAGGTTTGTGAAGGTTTCACTGAGGAAAAACAGACTGTCAATGTGACCGAATCCGCTGCCCGAAAGTGGATCAAGCAGACAGACGCTGGAAAACAGTGGGCAAAGAGCATGGGATTTCCCCGCCCGATCGTTTTTACCCCCAGTGAAGTTTGCACAGCAGAACCCACCCGTCCGGTGCTAAAGTTTTCCGGTTTGATTGACGGCCAAACGATTACCACCGGTGATCTGGAGATCGTGGTACAGGCATACGCGGGCGAGAAATTTAAGAATGTCAGCCTGCAATATGGGGTTGGCAAGAAACCAGCTGAATGGATTACCCTTGTGGCTCCACTGAATGATCCCATTAAGTCACCGGATACCATTTATACCTGGGACTTGACAGCAATTGAGCCAGGGATCGTCACATTGCGCTTGTATATGCAGAATAAAGATGGTGGTTTCGCGGAGCTGAAAATACAGCTGAATATTCAGGTGCCCACCCCCACGCCGACATTAACCCCAACTCTTATGCCAACCGACGCTCCTTCCCCAACCGACACTCCCTCCCCAACCGATATACCCCCTCCATTACCGGTCGATACGGATACACCCGTACCAACAGATACCCCGCTGCCTTTGCCTACTGAGGTCCCCTCTGAAACACCCACCATGACCCCCACACTGTAAGTAAACAGAACTCGCAGGCAATAGATTAGAACAGGAATAACTGATCCGGATCGTTTTCAACCGGGTCAGTTTTTAATAACTCCTCAAGCTTATCGCGGGTGATATAGGGGTTTTCCACCAAACGGCTCATCAAGCGGAATTTAACAATGTGCCACCCGGATGATAACAGCTGGTTCATCGCAGGGAGTTCTTTCTGCTTGTATGCCAGCAAGTCTAAGCGGCTGGCAGGTAACACCAGTATGGCTTTCCCTTCTTTCTGTGGAAGGTGCCACAATTCGCCTATAAATGCGGTGTGGTAGTAAATATATAAACGGTAAATCGGTGTTTTAGATTCATCCATCCAGCATATGGGTTGATCCCCTTCAACATGGAAATGCAATTTGTGTCCCAAGGTTTTCACCCTGGAACTGAGTTTCTTGACCACTTCCAGGCGGCTGCTTTCCTTCTCCTTATCGTTCACCACCCAAATGGCATCCTTTCCTGGCTGCCGGCTGGCGTAACTGGATAATAAGTGGGTTATATAATCTTCCATACCCCCCAGCGCTGCCGGGAAGAGTTTTCGGAATTGCTTCTCTGCAATCTGGGATGTGATACCCGTCGTGGTATTCAAAAGCTGGATAATTTCCAGTTCAAGCAGGTCGGATATGGTCTGATTCCCGGCAGGGTGGGAACCCAACCACCAACTGCCACTCTCGAGTGTCTGCCCGCCAGGACCGAGATGGATGAATTTCATCGGGTTTGAGAAGCCCACTTTCAATTGCGATTGAATGGAGATGCCATCCTGCTCTTCCACTGACAAATCCGCCTGGGCAAGGTGCAGCAGGGATGCACAGGTCATTTCCAAATAATCAGCTGGTTCACCTTTATATGTCAGATAATTCATTGCGGCTTTTTCGATATCTATCTGAGAAGCTCTCGAAAGTGAATTGCCAGGTTTTTCAGGCTGCCATTTCAACTCTACTATTTTATCTTCGTGGCGCATGGCAAACGCACTCAACTTCCACCCGCTTTTTTGCGCCGATGGTATGACGCTTGATATGAAAGCCGGTTCAACTCCAGCCATCACCGCATGCCATTCGCCAGATACTTTCCCTGAAGCCTTGACTGACTGGAAGACCCCTTCCAGGGCATGGGCATGCCAGGTCCAGTCATACCTGTCCCTGGCAATCATACCGGCAAAACTCCTGCTTTCTTCCCTCTCCAACAGCCAGGTGGACCAGGCGGCAGAGAGCTTCCAGAATGCCTGGTTGGGGCGAGGTATGACCGTGGAAACAGCGTCAAATCTAACATCTTCACCAGATTGCAGCAGGTCCTTCACCCTGCCGGGGTAGATACATATTTCACCTGGTACTGGCAAGTCCGGATAATGCTTTAAACGCAGCCTCCCCTCGATGGTTGATGGTTCTTTTGCAAAATTTGTAAGCCGCTTCCACAGGTTTAATTCACGGTACCTGGGAGGAGTATTCAACAGGTACGGCCGGAACTCGGCGTGCTCCAGAGGCCATAGGGTGTTTGCTGAATCCAGAACATTCACCAACAGAGCGTTCAGTAGAGCTTTTTTTTGCCGTTGCAAATGAAGCGCATCCAAACGAGAGAAAAGTGAAACCAGAATATAGAGCGCCCGCGGGGAATGGGCATTTACCAATTCTTCAGCGTCCTGCTTGAGAGCCGGGTCTTTACTGGTGATGCGGTCAATGGCAATCATCCGGAAGAGTGGCGTACGGGTGATGCGATCCAATATTTCTTTATCTCCAGTGTTTGTGTCCCGTTCCTGGTGGCTGTGACAGGACGGACAGTCATAAACCACCTGCGCAGGATAGCGCCCCCCTCTTTCCCAAATGTATTCATCCGCTTGAACTAGCTGACCGCAAGCCGTACAAACCGTCAGGTATAACCCTTGGATGTACTCATCAAACCGTGAAGTTTCTTTTAATGAACTTCCCAATTCATCGACAATGGTTTGCACTTCAGGCTGGGTAAAATTATGGCAACTGCCTTCCAGAGTCAGCCGCAGAATGGGATTCAGCATGCATGTAACAACAGCGCAACCATGCCTGGCCAGTTCCACCAAAGAAGCAGGGGAAGCCCCAAAGGGATCAAGCACCAGGCTGCCAGGCTGGAGGGAATCTCCCATCCAGTTGGTGATCAAACCTCTGGGAATTTCGGGCAAATATCGGGAGCACAACCAGCGCGGAATCGGGGCGTCACCGAAGGCAAAGGGCACACACAGGCCGCTAAAATCCAACTCCCTTGCAGCAGCCTTGTCATCAACCCCAGTTTTTCCCGCAGAAGCCATTGCATTACGCCTGTGAAACATCCAGAATCAAAGCCTGTGCCGGCGCCAGGGTTATGCGTTCATTTGGTGAAATCGCCAGCTCATTCTCAGCGCGAGAATTGAGCAGAAGCTTGACACTTCGAGTATTAACCCATTCCGGAAAGGGTGTGACAGCTCTCCCTGTACCAAAATTTAGGATCACCAGTACCTTCTGGCTGTTCTGTTCACGAATGTATGCCAGCACAGAGGATGGCATTCCTTCCAGCAACCTGAAGGTGCCTCGTGTGAGAGCTGGCGTATTTCGCCGCAGGCGGATGGCAGCGCGGTAGAAATTCAGCAGCGAATCAGGATCCGCCAGTTGCTGTTGGACATTCCGCTTGCGATATTCCGGATGTACTTTCAACCAAGGTTTTACTGTACTGAACCCAGCCTGCGGGTGGTCATTCCATTGCATCGGCGCACGGCAGCCATCTCTTCCCTTGTAGAGTGGCCAGTATTTCTTCCCAGGTGGGTCCATGATATCCGTCCGTGAGAGTCTAACATCCCGCATACCAATTTCCTCGCCATAATACATGAAAGGCGTGCCTCGCAGGGTCAGCAGCATTGCGGCTGCGACCTTGGCCATACGGTCAGCCAGGTCAAAATGATAGCGGGTGGTTGAGCGGGGAATATCATGGTTATTAAGCACATAACTTGGCCAGCCATCTGGTTGATTTAACTCCTCCCACTCCCAGATACACCGGGCAAACCTGGCTGCCTGCCAGCGTTGCTGGGTGACCTTGAAATTAAAGGCTGCGTGCAATTTGCCAGGGCCACTGTATTTAAGTGCTTTCTCCGGGCTGGAGAGAAAGGTCTCGCCAACTGCATAGTTACTGCCATGGGAATCAAGCATGGTGCGGATCTCACCCAGCAGTGGAAGCAGCTCGGGCTGGTCAGCATCATATATATGCTGCTGCCGGTCAAACCCCCGTAAGCCAAACCGTCCGGGGTTATCACGCAACGCAGCATCCTTGAAGTATCCATTAAATACATCCAGCCGGAAACCATCCACCCCCCGGTCCAGCCAGAAACGGAAGACATTCAACATGGCAGCGCGGACTTCCGGGTTACGCCAGTTCAAATCTGGCTGTTCTCGAAGGAATATGTGAAAATAATATTCACCTGTCTTCAGGTCATACTCCCAGCCTTTTCCCCCGAAAACGGACTGCCAGTTGTTAGGCGGTTTGCTGCCGCCCCTGCATGGACGCCATAAATACCAATCACGATACGGGTTGTCTTGGCTTCTGCGGCTTTGTTGGAACCAGGGGTGCTGGTCGGATGTATGATTCAATACCAGGTCCATCATCACCCGGATTTGGCGGTGGTGCGCTGCGGAGATCAGTTCATCAAAGTCAGCCATGTTTCCAAAACGCGGATCAATATCCACATAATTACTGACATCATAGCCAAAATCCTTATCCGGGCTGGGATAGACCGGCGATAGCCAGATGGCATCCACACCCAGATCTGCCAGGTAATCCAGGTGGGTGATAATACCCTTCAGGTCGCCAACCCCATCATTGTTCGCATCCATGAAGGAACGCGGATAAATCTGATAGATGATCCCATCGCGCCACCAGATATACTCGTCGCTCATGCAATACCTTTCAATCAACTGTATTTCATTATACAGTTATTCATTTGAGATCGACCGCTTCCAGAAATTTGTGTCTATATCCACCACGGTTTGGTTATTTTCTTGCATCTCTGGGGTTGCTAAGGTATATTCATCATGATGATCGAAAAAATCACCACCCTATTATCAAAATCCAAAAAGATCCTGGCTGCGGTTGGGCTGGTCTTTCTTGCCTTCCTGATATTGGATTTTAATAACCGTGTAGAGGAGCTCTTCCGCCTATCAGCTGAACGTGACGCGATGGCCACCCAGGTGGCCGTGCTGCAAAAAACTGAACAGGCATTGGAAACACAGATTGCTTATGCCAATTCGGATGCTGCTGCTGAAAAATGGGCACGGGAAGAAGCCTTCATGGCCCGACCGGGTGACCATCCCATCATCATGCTGCCAGATCCCAACTACACCCCTATTCCTACCCCTGTGGTGGAACCTTCACCTGTGGTAATGGATAACTGGCAGGTGTGGGGAATGTTGTTCTTCGGTAACTGATACGCCTGGTTCTGTGGCATTAATAACCTAAATTGCCGGGGCTCTCTTACATGCCTTATGCGTTGACGAAAAAATTCAAGATATAAATCTGAGTAGCGAAATATTCTTTCTGGAAGGTTCCCATTGGCTTCTTATCCGCTGGGCGGACGGCCTGTTAACCAGCTGGCAGGTCATTCCAGGCGTTTTTTAAACCGGAGAGCCGCAGCGGACATTACGACAACAGCAAAAATAGAGAGAGCAATCACTTCCGGGTAAATCGCTTCCATTCCGACACCTTTTAATACGATCCCTCGTGTAATGACCAGGAAGTAGCGCAACGGAACCAGATGGCTGATCCATTGCAGGATGTCAGGCATCGCCGCCAGTGGAAAAAAGAACCCCGACAGGAAGATGGATGGCATCAGGGTGAACATGGTGATCAGCATGGCTTCCTGTTGCGTGTTTGCTGCAGTGGAAACCAGTAAGCCGATTCCCAATGTGGTTACCAGGAATAAGGCGCATAAAATCAGCAGCAGGCTGACACTACCATTGATCGGAACATGGAAAAGTAGCATTCCCGCAACGAGGATTTCGATTGTATCCATGAAAGCGATGATGATATATGGCGTGATCTTGCCAACCACCAGTTCCCACGGTTTGAGGGGGGTAACGATCAACTGTTCAATCGTACCGCGCTCTTTTTCCCGGACAATGGATGTGGCTGTCAGGATGGTAGTCAGGAATTGCAGGATCATCCCAATCAACCCGGGGATCATGAAGTAAGCCGATACCATTTCCGGGTTATACCATACCTGGGTGCGAATCTCGATGACACTTGAGCTGCCGCTGCGTCCTGTGAGGGATATTCTTTGTTGGATGATCTGTGCGCCTTTGGATTGACCGATTAGCGTAGCTGCCGTTAGTGCGGTGCTTGCCAGGGTGGGGTCTGACCCATCAATAATGAAACCGATTTGAGCGGGTGTATCTCCCAGGAGCTTTTCCGAATAATCTGGCGGAATAATGATGGCTGCCCGGGCAGCGCCTGAATCTATCAATTGCTTAATCTCATCTGTTGATCCAGCTTCATACGCAAGGGTGAAATAATCCGCCGCACGGTACGAATCCAATAACTCACGAGAGGCTGCTGATCTATCCTGATCATAGACTGCCAGCGGAATATTCCTCACATCGTTGGTGGCAGCATAACCCAAAAGCAGCAACATCATAATGGGATAGACGAATGTCAAGGCAAGTGTCCGCGGATCGCGGATAATTTGGATGAATTCCTTGCGGATGAGCGAACCTAAGCGGGAACGCATATCTTCCACCTATATGGACTATGATAATTAATTCTATCACTCATCAAAATAATAGTAGTTAGTGATTAGGGATCAGGGAAAAGAATCTAAAACTTATTTTGAAGGATCCAGGGGAGTTTTACAAAAAACAATATGACCGGCATCACGCCGGTCAGAGGTATCCCAGAGAAATAGGGATTGGGTCTATTCCCCGTTCACCTTAACGCCGCGGCCGACACCGTAGTAGGTGAACCCCATTTTACTCAATGCATCCGGATCCCAAAGGTTGCGCCCATCTACGATCACCGGCTGCTTCATACTGGCTTTGATCTTTTCAAAGTCCAACTGTTTAAATTCATTCCACATGGTAGCCAGGATGAGAGCATCCGCGCCTTCCGCCACCAGGTATGGATTTTCACATAATTTGAGTTGCTTCTCAGAGTTAGCTACCAGTTCCATGGATTGAGGATCGTAGGCTTTTACCTGGGCACCTTCATTCTGCAGCAGGTGGATCACATCCAGCGCAGGGGATTCACGAATGTCATCAGTGTTGGGTTTGAACGACAGCCCCAGCACGCCAATAACTTTGTCATTGAGCGAACCCAGCTCTTTACGGAGGCGCAACACCACCCGCCGGCGCTGATTGCGGTTGATATCCATCACCGCTTGCAGCAACTGGGGATGCGTCCCATGCAGCACAGCCATATGCGCCAGCGCTTTTACGTCCTTGGGGAAGCAGCTTCCGCCCCAGCCCAGACCGGCATCCAAAAACTCGGAGCCGATGCGCTTGTCGAGACCCATGCCGCGGGCGACCTGTGTCACGTCCGCGCCAAGTTCTTCACAAATGTTGGACATTTCATTAATAAATGAGATCTTGGTGGCCAGGAAGGCATTGGAGGCATACTTGATCATTTCCGCGGTTCGCAGATCGGTAATCAAGATCGGGCAGCGCAGGGTGGCGTAAAGCTGGGAAACCCTCTCAGCAGCAGATCTATCCACCGATCCAAGAACCACCCGGTCCGGCATCATAAAATCATTGATTGCAGAGCCTTCGCGCAGAAACTCCGGGTTGGATACTACGCAGAAATCCAGTGGCTTTCCGGCTCGTCGTTTGGTCACTACATCAGCCACCCAGTCACCGGTACCCACCGGCACTGTGGATTTGTTAACGATGATGATAGGTTGATCTACAATATCGGCGATGGATTCAGCCACCGATCGCACGTACTTGAGGTCAGCTTCACCTTCCATTCCTGATGGGGTACCGACAGCAATGAATGCGATGACCGCATCCTTCAACGCTTCCTGGTAATCCATGGTGAATGTCAACCTTCCAGCTTTGACGTTTTGCGAAACCAGTTGTTCAAGCCCTGGTTCATATATCGGCATGATATTCTGGTTGAGTTTGTTTATGCGTTCAGGGTCAATATCCAGGCAGCGGACATTGTTACCCAGATCTGCAAAGCAAGTGCCTGTCACCAAACCCACATACCCTGTGCCAATGACGCAAATATTGCTCATATTCGTCTCCCAATAATTTGAAAACTATCCCATTTTTCCATACAATGATAACATAAACCCATTAGGTTGATTATTCGAGCAGTGCATAAATAAGGTTGACATTTTACGGAGGATGAGGATGACAGCACAATTGATTGATGGTGTAAAGACAGCAGAACGCATCCGCAGTAATATAAAGGATGAAGTGGCCGAATGGATAGCTGGCGGCAATCCCGCGCCCGGATTGGCAACTGTCCTGGTGGGAGAGAATCCTGCCTCGCAGGTATACGTCCGCTCCAAGCAAAAAGCTTGCGGTGAAGCCGGGATAGAATCCTATGGTTTCAACCTACCAGGTACTGCTACTCAGGAGGAAGTGGAAGCGTTGGTCCGCCAACTGAACGCGGACCCGAAAGTAAATGGCATCCTGGTGCAGCTGCCGCTGCCGGCCGGATTGGATGAAGAGAAAGTCCTGCGGGAGATCAAGATCGAGAAGGATGTGGATGGCTTCCACCCCTTGAATATTGGCCGTCTGGCGCAGAAAGGGCGTGAGCCATTATTCATTCCCTGCACACCTTATGGCTGCATGGTGTTGCTGGAGGAGACGGGGATCAAGCTCTCCGGAGCCAAGGCGGTGGTGCTCGGCCGCTCGAACATTGTGGGTATGCCGGTGGCGTTGCTGCTGGTGCGTGCGGATGCAACGGTGACCATCTGCCATTCGCGAACCAAAGACCTGCCAGCGGTGGTGTGCGAAGCGGATGTGCTGGTGGCAGCCATTGGAAAAGCGGAGATGGTGCGCGGTGACTGGGTGAAACCCGGCGCGGTGGTGATCGATGTCGGCATCAACCGGGTAGAGGATGCCAGCAAAACCAAAGGCTACCGCCTGGTGGGTGATGTGGCTTTCGATGAGGTGAAAGAGGTGGCTGCCTTCATAACGCCTGTTCCAGGCGGGGTGGGACCGATGACCATTGCCATGCTGCTTCAAAATACCCTGCGCGCTGCAAAGATGTCTAAATAAATTTCAGCATAATGACAAGGTTCGGGGAAGGGTAGCGGGTGAGCCGAAGCCCATCCTATCAAACCCCATAATCAAATAGAAACCTGTTTATAATTAATTATGCCAAATTATCTGAGAGAAAAATCTCAATTGGATGTGAATGAACTTCTTGAGGGTAATCCCTACCTCAAGCAACTTTTACAGAATATTGAGCAGGTGATTTGGATTCGTGACTTGAGAACAGATCAGACAGTCTATGTCAGCCCGGCTTTTGAAACTATCTGGGGACGATCATGTGATAACCTTTATGCCGACTCAACAATCCTGATCGAAAGTGTACACCCGGAAGATCGGGTGCAAGTGTTGGTTGCCAAACCCCAGAACTACTACAAGCCATTCAACCAGGTCTACCGAATTCTTAGACCAGACAACAGCTTACGTTTTATTTCTCAGCGTACATTCTTTTTCAAAAATGAAGAAAGAAACCCATTTTATGTATTTTGTATCGCTCAAGATATCACTACCCAAAAGCAGGCTGAGCTTTCATTAAGGAAAACTCTGGACCGAACCCGCGAACAGTTTGATCTGAGCCATAAAATGAGCCTTTCCCGTCAGCCCGAGGCGGTACTTAAAACACTAATGTATACTTATGAGTTGCGCTCAGCCCAGCGCGCGGCTCTGCTTTTTTTTGAAAATCCAAAGGTTGGCCTTGCATGCGGAGTGGAAATTACCGCAGTCTGGCAAGCGAACCAGGTGCATGCTCACTGGTTGAGTGAAACCAATTTATACGAAGACCCCGCTTTCTTGAAGCTGTTTCAACCACGCCAAACTCTTATAATCTCAGGTATACAAACAGATCCCCGATTGACGCACACGGTGCGTGAATTTTTACTTGATGGTGAAATTCATTCGCTGGTCATCTTCCCTTTAATTGCATCAGGGAATTGGCTTGGAAGCCTGGTTGTTTATTATGAAAAAGAAGCACAATTTAACCATAATGAACTGCGTCATATTAAAGTTCTCATCAATCAAGCAGCGATCACACTCCATAATCTTAGACTGCTCGGGGATGAGGAAGAGCTTCGTCATAACGCTGAGAGAGCCAACGAGATCAAAACAGAGTTTCTTGCCATGATCTCACATGAGTTGCGCACACCACTCACATCAATAATCGGATTCACAACCACATTATTGGCGGAAGATGTTTCATGGGAACCAGATGAACAGCACGATTTCATTCAGACGATACAACAGGAAGCCTACCGTCTCCAGGAACTCATCGACCACTTATTGGATCTTTCGCGGTTGGAAGCCGGGATGCTGCCCATTATGCTCAAACCACACGCGCTGCATGAAATATTGCATGATGCAACGCCGCAACTTGAAACACTGACAAAAGGGCAAATATTAACCGTGCGCTTACCGGCCAATCTTCCTTTAGTGTTTGTTGATGCAAAACGGATTGCGCAGGTATTGGTCAACCTGGTGCGGAATGCATCCGCTTATGCGCCAAAAGGCACTGAGATTAACATTTCAGCCAGCGTGCATGGTGGGTTTGTTCAGATCGATGTGAAAGACCAAGGATCTGGAATACCGGTCGCTGACCATAGAAGGGTATTTAAGGCTTTCCTGCGGGGTGAAAACGAGGAAAGAAGCGCAACAAAAGGAGCAGGTTTAGGATTGGCAATATGTAAAGGTTTGGTTGAAAATCATGGTGGCCATATCTGGATTAAGAAGAAAAACTCACCTGGGGCGACCATCTCATTTACTGTCCCTGTTGCTCCTTTGGATACCCCGGTAAACCTTGTAGAAGAGGGTTGATGGCTTATGGGAAATATACTCATCGTTGAAGACGATCCAAATATCCGCAAGCTGGTGCGGGTCAACCTGGCAAAACGTGGCTATACCGTCAGCGAAGCGGAAGACAGCCACAAGGCACTCGCATTATTTCAAGAGATACAGGTCGACTTGGTGTTGCTGGATCTCGTCCTTCCCGGGTTATCAGGGGTGGATGTGTGCGCCTGGATCCGGGCACGTTCAGATGTGCCCATTATTGTATTGAGTGCTCGTTTGGAAGAGGATCTCAAAGTCGCAGCCCTGGATGCAGGTGCAGATGACTACGTTACCAAACCATTTGGATCAGAAGAATTACTGGCGAGGGTTCGCGCATTCTTGCGCCGGTCTTATGTGTCAGCGAAAACCGACGCCTCAAGAATATTGATCGGAGATCTCACAATTGATCTTGAAGCGCGGCGGGTATTTATTGGTGAGAACGATCTGCACTTTACGCGGACAGAATACGCCCTTCTGGCTGAACTGGTGCGACGATTGGACGCAATCGTTACCCACGATGAGTTGCTCATCAAAGTCTGGGGACCTGAATATCGCGGGTCGAACCACTATTTGCACACTTATCTTGGCCGCTTGCGAAAGAAGCTTGGGGAGTATGGAGACCTTCTTGAAACTGTGCCCGGGATGGGGTACAACCTTCACTCGAAGAAAATATTAATATAGCTTTTACTTGGTACGTAAGAAAGTAAATATTAACGCAGACAATAAATCAGCCATCTTCAATCTGAGATAGCTGTACTGCATGTTCCATATTGTGTGCACATAAATCACCGGTCATATTTTGATTTAATCCAGTTATAAGATAACTTGCTGGATTATTTAGACATTTAACAGGCTCTATAAGGGACTTTGGTAGCTCAGATCGGATAGTATGCTAATGTAGGCGAAAATAATCAACTGAAAGGAGCCTATATGGGAAATAAGCGTAACAACGCCAACAATATCAGCCCGCTGATACCCATCCAGTCGATCATCGTACTGGGTGATGATGGGTATAAACCTCCGCAGAAGATTCTTATCGAACCAAACATCGGATTGGCCAGCGATGTCCGCCAACCTGTTGTCGAAATCCTCAATACAAGTCTTGCCAATGAGGCGGTATTAACGCAAAAAACACGCGGTGCTCATTGGAATGTCAGTGGACCAGGTTTCTTTGAGCTGCACATCCTCTTCGAAACTCAATATAAACAACTAAATGAAATCGTTGACAAGATCGCGGAGCGGACGAGAATGCTGGGTGGTATTGCAATTGCCAGTTTTGAAGAGTTTCTTACCCACGCGCGGATAGAAGAAAAATCCATTAAAGTCCCGGATATTCTGCACCTCCTGGCTGACCATGAAGCGGTCATTCGTTTTTTGCGTGAGGATATCAGGAAGTGTGATGAAGAATATGAAGACGAAGGCACGGTGGAGTTGCTGGTAGGGGTGATGAGTCTTCATGAAAAAATGGCCTGGATGCTAAGGTCCTATATATAAAAAGAACTAGTTCGCGGCGAAAGCCAGAAAAGGATAGTAAGCGATGAATGATAAGCAGTTAGACGCAAAAATAAGACATGACGCAACTGAAATAAGGAAAGATCTCGATACCATATTGGGTGATGGCGTGTCACAATTTTCAAGAGCATTTGAAAAAGTAAAAGGTGATGCTAGAGACACCCTGGCGGGAGCGGCAGATACTGTTAAGAGAGAAGTAGGCCAAGGATTGAACCAATATAACGCCAAGGCGCAGGAATTAGCGAATAAAGTCCCCGGAGATTTGGCCAAGAATGCCACAAAATATCCCTGGGTCGCGATATCGCTCGGAGTTGGGATTGGTTTACTCCTGGGGTTTTTGCTAAAACCATCCAGGCAATCCTGATCAACTAAAAGTTTAATATTCTATTTCATAAGGAGAAAAAGATGAACAATAATGTTTTTAAAGGCAAATGGAAGCAAGTAAGAGGTGAGGCAAAAGTGTGGTGGGGCAAACTCACGGATGACGACCTGGAAAAGGTGGGTGGTGAGTACGATAAATTAATCGGCTTGCTTCAAGAGAAGTATGGTTATACCCAACAACAAGCCCAGGAAGAATGGGAAAAGAGGACAAAATGACAGATTACAAGGAAGTTAGAACTACAGAACACGAACAGGGACGGGAGCAGCGCGTTGCTACGTTTAAAGCAACACAATTGATCTGGCTGCTGCTGGGCATTCTAGAAACTGTGCTTGCATTAAGGTTTATTTTTAAGTTGATTGGGGTCAATGCAGCTAATCCATTCGCATCATTCCTCTACAATCTATCTGGCTTTTTTGTGAAACCGTTTGCTAGTTTAACGGGAGCCCCAGAGACTGCAGGTATGGTGTTTGAATTTTCTACCTTACTTGCCATGATCATCTATGGATTAGCAGGCTGGGGACTTGAACGCCTTGTCTTTCTTCTTATCTACCGCCCGCGAGGACCGAGGACTGTCAGCCAGACAACGGTTGCTGAGCATACCCCTCCCCAATCAACATCGAGCGGTAGTCAGACAACAACCACTACAACCGAACATAAGGATAATTAAAATAGTTTTCTATCTATTCAGCATACCGAAAGTTAGTCGTAAATTGGATTACTGGTGTTGTATAACCCTGTGAAAGGAGAAAAAATGCGAATGAATTTTATAGTATGGCTCTCTGCCGGAATTGTTTTCGGATGGTTAATCAGCCGGATGTATGAATTAGATCACAGGCGCACGCTAAGGCTGTTAGCCAACGAGGATCTGGATTCAGAGCAAGCCTGAAAACATGATGAAGGCGCTTAGTCAGGGTCTTATACATTGAACCTGGTTGACCTAATTACCATCGAAAGTATTACCCGGTTGTTAGTGTCAAAAAACACACGGTATTCCGTGCAAACTAATTAGAGAAAGAGGAAAAAATGAACATCATTATTTACTTGGTCGCTGCAGCAGTAGTTGGTTGGGTCGCGTCAGTCATTATGAAGGATCGCGCCAGTTTGTTGGTAAACATCATCGTGGGGATCGTGGGTGCTTATTTGGCTGGCTACTTCATTAGCCCTTATTTAAAAGTTGGAACGATCAACGATGCGGTTAATATTCCAACCATGTTTGTAACCCTACTGGGTGCAGTCATTCTGATCGGGATTGTTCACCTGCTCCGTCGCAGAATTTAGCCCAAAGTCATATGAATGGGGCTGTCTGGTTAACATCTATCAGGTAAAAACAGCTTGTTGGCTTTCAATAGATCAGTAAGTGATCATTCAAAAGGAGAAATCTTATGTTGTGGACTATCGTTGTCATTCTGTTAATTCTGTGGTTGCTCGGCGCTTTCGGTGGAAGATTAAGTCCAAACTTCCCAAAAACCGGTAATTGGGTTCATATTCTGATTGTAATCGTGATCATTCTTGTAATCTTAAATTTACTCGGAATGATCTAGTCCTTTACTGTTTTACGCTAAAAAGAGCAGGCAGATCCGATTTTGAAGCGACAATCTCAAAGTGATCCGCCACCCGGCCAAAAAACCGGGTGGCGGAAATTGAGAATGTTTGTCATTTTTAAAGCATGCCATAAGTAAGTTCAATATTTGATATTCAAATTCAGCCAAGAATTACTTACTAGTTTCGGCAGGATGCTGAAAAGAGATTTATGAAAGGAATCTATAATGAAAATCTGTGCAGATATCATGACACCCAACCCAATTTGGTGTCTACCGAAAGATACAGTACAAAGAATTGCAGAATTGATGAAGCAGAATAACATTGGCTCAGTTCCTGTGATCGAAAATGAGCAGACCCAAAAATTGATTGGAATCATCACTGATCGTGATCTCGCATTGAAAATAATTGCTGAAGGGCGTGATGCAAAATCCACAAAAGTCGAGGCTGTAATGACGAGAAAGGTGATCACCTGTCGTGGAGATGATGATATACAGGTTGCACTGAACAGTATGTCTGAGCATCAAATACGTAGAATTCTCATCGTTGATAATGTTAATAAAATCCTGGGTATTATTTCCCAGGCAGATGTGGCAACACGTGTGGATCAGGCAGAAAAAACCGCAGAAGTTGTGAAAGAGATTTCACAAGCCAATACTTAAAAAATAATAAATTTATAAAGTGAAATTTCATCTCAAATGATGTGGATTTGGCTATAAATTTACTACTGGTAAATCCTGAATTTTCTGATCCAGCCTTGACCATTAAACAAGATTTGAAATAAACTGCATTCGATGGAAAAAATGGAAGTGAATGGATCAACTCAATTTAATGAATGGACCTTTAAAAAGGTTGTTGCAGCCACTCTCATCCTGGCTGGTGTGGTGCTTTGCTTCTGGCTTCTTTTTAGATTTTATGAAGTAGTTTTTATATTATTAGTTTCGATAGTGATTGGCACAGTACTTAGACCAATTGTAAACTGGCTATTTAGGTTGGGGCTTCCTCGTGAAGTGGGGGTCATTCTAATCTATCTTTTATTACTTGCTTTAGTGATTGGTTTTTTATTAGTGTTATTCCCTTTGATATATAAGCAGACAATTACGATTGTGGCTGAGGTGCCTGTTTACTACCAAAACCTGAGTGAATGGATGAGAAATTCAACCTCACAAATAATTGTCAGCCTGAGTGATTTCCTCCCACCTTCACTAACATTCATGGCTCCGGTAGAACAAACCGGTCAGCAATTTCTAGCTTCAGCAGAACAAGCCATGGGTTACTTAAACACAATTTCAAAGACGATATTCTTGATTATTGTCATCCTGGTATTAGCCCTACATTGGTTATTAGATGGGTCACGTACGATTCAGTCATGGCTTTCTCTTGTTCCAAAAAACCGACAAGAAAGCATTAACACAATGATTTCATCTATGGAAACCAAAATCGGCTACTTCATAGCCGGTCAAAGTATCCTCTGCTTAATTATAGGAATCCTGGCGTTCTTTGCTTATCAAATTATTGGATTGCCCAATGCTTTTGTCCTGGCTCTTATGGCGGGTGTCTTGGAGGCTGTACCAATGATTGGCCCAATGCTTGGAGCAATACCTGCAGGGATCATTGCATTATCGATTTCACCCATCAAATTACTCTGGGTGGTCGTCGGAACAATTGTAATTCAGGCTTTGGAAAACTATTTACTAGTGCCACGCATCATGCGCAAGGCAGTGGGCATTAATCCATTTGTGTCTCTACTGGCGATTTTTACCTTCAGTTCGTTTTTTGGGATAGCTGGTGCACTAATGGCCATTCCAATAGCTGCTATTATTCAACTTTTGCTCGACCATTTCATCTTTCACCCAACGGCTGCAGAGCCTGAGGATTCAGCTGGACGCGATCAAGCCAGCCGGTTGCGGTATGAAGCACAAGATCTGGCCAAGGGCTTACGCAATCAAGCGCGGAATAAAAAAGCAGGCTCAACCTTATTGGTCAAGCAAATTGATAAAGTGATGGACGAGGTTGAAACCATTGCTTCAGACCTCGATTCACTGCTGGCACAAATCCAACCCTCAGGCAAACTATGACGAAACATTTATTCCGGGTCTTCACAGCTGTAATGACCACCTTACTTGCGTTGCTAGTACTATGGCAATTTAGGATTGTGGTCATTTATGTGTTGATCTCATTAATTCTTGCGGCAGCAGTGCGTCCATTGGCACTCCGCTTAAGAAGCAAGCGGTTCGTAGTGCGCATAGCCTGGAGTCTGCTATTCCTGATTGGGCTAGGAAGTTTCAGCTTCTTACTCTTCACAACTGTCAAACTTGCAGGTTCTGAATTTCAAATGTTAGCACAAAGTCTTTCGGAAAGGGACGCCTGGACGCTGCCACTCTGGTTGGAGGGCAGCGCGTTCCAACAGACACTGATAGAACAGTTGCCACCACCGAGCTTACTTTCCCAAGCGATTTCCGGTGACCAGGGACAGCTTGTACTACCCGCAATACTTGGCTTGATGAAGGGGATTGGCGGCCTGGTGACGGGTATACTCATCATTCTATTCTTGAGTATCTATTGGGTCATCAATCAAATTCATTTTGAACGGCTCTGGCTCTCTTTGCTTCCACCTGGTCAACGTAAACAAGCACGTGGTATATGGCGGACAATTGAGACTGATATCGGCGGTTATATACGCGGCCAATTCTTACAGAGTCTCCTGGTAGGGCTGCTATTAGGTCTCGGATATTGGCTGATTGGGTCTCCATATCCGGCACTTTTAGCCCTGATTGGCGCACTCGCCTGCCTGATACCCGTGGTTGGGTCAGTCATTGTAATCATTCCACCCATTCTGGTAGGACTGTTAACCAGTGTGCAGCTCAGTCTTTTTACAGGACTTTATACGCTTATCGTCCTGACCGCCATATTAATATGGATCAAGCCACGGCTTTTCAATCGGAGGTGGGATAACCCGATTCTGACTGTAGTTTTACTCATTGCAATGGCAGATGCGTTTGGTATTGTTGGAATCATCGTTGCGCCTCCAATATCAGCTGTTTGCCAAATCTTGTGGAGCCGCCTGGTCAGCCACCGCGCGGTTGCAGGTTCCGCCGCTCAAATATCCGATCTCAAAGATCGGCAAGAACGCATTTGGGAAACAATAAGCGCAATGGATGAACCGCCTCCACCTTTGGTAACCTCCAGTTTGGAGCGGCTTACCCAACTCATCGTGAAAGCTGAAGCAATTTTACAAGTGGATCTGCCAGCTGATCCTACCGAGCCAGTATTACCGAATAAACATCAGCCAAAGAAGGACACGATCAGTGACAGCACCCAAAATAGCTAGTTTGGCGACAAACCTTTGGGAAAAGGGTGTTCGCAACGTGCTAAAGTTTGATGAATGGACACACGGTTGGTTAGGGTTGTTGGCGGGCGGATTCAAGCAAGCTTTAAAACCCAACTCGGTGATTACTTCCGCGGCGATTGCATACTTTGCTCTCTTTTCACTATTTCCCATAATCCTGCTGAGCATCGCCATTGCCAGCTTCGGGATTGGATCGATAAAGGACCAGCAATTCATCGTACAAAAGTTAGAATTTTTTACTCCGGCTCTCGGCCAGTTGTTGGGGAAGAATATTAATGAGATTATACTGGCGCGCGGACCCGTTACAGTCGCTGCAATTATAGGCCTAACTTGGTCTGCCTCTACCCTTTTTTATATGCTTAGTGGCTCCCTGAATGAAATTTGGGAGATAAAACGAAGGCCCCCTGTTTGGAAGTGGCGCAGTAAAGCGATATTGTTTGTCCTGGTCTTCATTGCCCCGATACTCTTCCTGGCTTCTTTTTTGGATAACATGATTGCCCAACTGCTCGCCACTTTTCCAGATCAAATCATTCCGATCTGGAGTGGTATCAGTTTTGTGTTGGCTATTTTCATTGATATTGCCTTATTCATGGTGGTTTACCTAATTCTTCCTCATGGAGATTCAACCTGGCGGGAGATTCTTCCCGGCGCGATTGCAGCCGGTCTGCTTTGGGAGCTAGCCAAGAAATCCTTTTTGTTGTTAGTTACCACATACATCTCCCTTTCGAACCTTGTCTATGGATCACTGGCCGCCATTATTGCTTTCCTAGTTTGGGCCTATCTGAGTGGTCTCATCTTCCTTTTTGGTGCTTACTTAAGCGCTGCATATTTTCAGCGGAGGCTGAAGATTCAAGGAGCGCTGGGAAATCGACCATAACGAAACGCTTCGTGTTCAAGGGAAAGACAGACATTTTATTCATATCTTTTAAGTGATTGGGAAATCGGAGGTGGGTGGCACAACGTGGGGAACTACCCGCCGGGCGCAAACGGTACCAGGCATTTGGCAACGGTGTTACCCAATCGCATGCTTACAATGCATGGAATATCCGGCGAGGCGTGGGTGTTTGTATCACCGGCAGTTTCTTATTAAAGTAATTCTAGAATTGTTACATATATTGGTTG
>PNON01000032.1 GCA_013824865.1 Anaerolinea sp.
TACTCGCCCGGCCAGATGTAATCATCAACATACACAGCTAAGCCGTCCATCCTCTTGCCATAAATGAACACCAGCCGGAAGTATTCTCTCCATGCGCATGAGCCGCTGTTGTAGAATTCCCAGGTCTTATAGAAAGTCTGTCCGGGGTAGAACGTGGTGCCATCTGGGATGGACTCGTAGGTCAGGTAGGAATTGTAGTAGCAACCGTAATAATAGGAGGTGGCGGTTGCCAACGGGGTGGTGGTGGGCAGCGGAGTGGCGGTCGGCAGCGGAGTGTCGGAGGGCAATGGCGTGGCCGATGGCAGTGGAGTAAACGTAGGTATGACCCCGGCTGTCGTCTGAATGGGCGGCATCGGCGTGAGGCTGGCGCCTGGGAGAATAGGTGGCTGGGTGGGGTGTTCAGCAGCGTAAGTGAGCGCAGCCTGGGTGTAGATGCGCTCCACCTGCGCCTGCGGGATGACCGGCGTGAGCAACTTGCAACTGGATAACCCAACCAGGATAAGTATCGTACTGAGTATGGTTCTTATTTTAGTCATAACAGTTTAACTTCTCTTATTATTAATATTATAGACAGCTTGTCAACCTTTTACGGTGATCTTGCGAATAAACTATTCAAGTAATATCTGTCATTCTCTTACACCACGCAGCGAACAAGATTCCATTAGCCAAAGCCGTCAATTTTTATTGAATGCGGCAACGTTCCCGGAAATTTCCCTAGTGGAAAGGCTGCGCATCAGTAAGAATATCACCACTAAAATACCTGTCTACCTCTTATAACGTTATGCTCGGTCTAAAAGTTCCCTAATATAATGTGTCTTGCCATCCTTTACTCCCTTTTGCACCATGCTACAATTAAGCCAACGGAGGTGACCATGCCTGAAGCTGTGATCGTTGATTCCATCCGCACACCCATTGGTGCATTGGGGGGAGTGCTGGCGGCTGTCCGCCCGGATGACCTCGCCGCCCTGGTGATTAAAACCATTGTGGAACGCAATCATCTGGACCCTTCCAGCGTGGATGAGGTGATGCTGGGCTGTGCCAACCAGGCCGGAGAAGACAACCGCAATGTTGCCCGCATGTCTGCCCTGTTAGCCGGTCTGCCGGTGACTGTGCCAGCGGTAACGGTCAACCGCCTGTGCGCCTCCGGGCTTGAGGCGGTCAACCAGGCTGCGCGCGCCATCCGCGCCGGGGACGGGGAGATCTACATCTCTGGCGGGGTGGAGAGCATGTCACGTGCCCCGTATGTATTTGGCAAATCCGAGCAGGCCTACCCGTATGGAAACCTGACCGTTTACGACTCCTCATTAGGCTGGCGCTTCACTAATCCGCTCCTGACTGAACTTCACAGCACCGACCCGATGGGGGTGACTGCCGAGAACATTGCTGAACAAATGCATATTTCGCGTGAAGAGCAAGACGAGTTCGCGTTGGTCAGCCATCAACGCGCGGTCGCGGCAATGAATTCAGGTAAATTTGCCCAAGAAATCCTGCCCGTCAGCATCCCCACGAAAAAGGGCGAGCCGCTAATGGTGGAGCACGATGAACGTCCACGGCGGGATGCCACACGAGAATCCCTGGCCAGGCTCAAACCCTCCTTCAAAAAAGACGGTACTGTCACCGCCGGCAATTCGTCAGGCATCAATGATGGTGCGGCTGCCTTGCTGGTGATGAGTGCGGAGAAAGCCCGCGTATTGGGATTCAAACCGCTGGCGCGTATTGTTAGCTTGGCAATTGTAGGCTTGGAGCCTCGTGTGATGGGTCTGGGACCCATTTACGCCACCCGCAAAGCACTTGAGAAAGCTGGCTTAAGGATCGACCAGATCGCTCTGGCAGAGATCAACGAAGCCTTCGCAGTGCAAGCCCTGGCCTGTATGCGTGAACTGGGATTACCTCATGCGATCACCAACGTGAACGGTGGGGCGGTCGCGCTCGGCCACCCGCTCGGCTGCTCCGGCGCGCGCATCATGGTCACACTGCTGCACGAGATGCAGCGCCACGCGAAGTCCGCACCCAGGCCATATTATGGGCTGGCTACCCTATGTGTTGGCGTTGGCCAGGGTGAAGCCATGATCGTGGAATGGCTGGATGGATAACAGGAGGAAAACATGAACCGCATGACAAAATTCACACTTCTGTTCATCGTTACCTTGTTTACCGGCATGGCATGCGGATTATCGGCACCCGCTCACCTGCCAGAGCTGCCACCCATCACCGTGCCTAACCCAACCACCCTCGTGGGTCCGCCGGGATTTTTCGATGAAACAGCGACACCATTCCCCGCGTTGGTGCCTGTAACCGACACACCCACTTCATCAGTATCAGTTGCCCCTGAGTATTCCTTCTCGTGGCTGCGGCTGCAGATCCCCACTGGCGTAGCGGGCGGTGGACTTTCCAATGTGATACCGGGTGTAAATCCCAGCCAGGATGTGGCACCCTGGGAGGTTGCTCCACTTCATGAGGAGGTCGCATTGACCGGGTATGCGCTTTCCGGCACATTCCATGAAGCGCGTATTTATATCTACCCGGTGCATGAGTTCACCGCAATGGAACCAACGGTGGGGGAACGGGCAGCTGAACTGCAAATCCTGCTGCAAAACAAATCTGCTGATTTGGACAGTGTACCCTTTTTACCCTTCTGGAATGCTGGGCAGGTCTTCCTGGCCATGCCTGTCTATCTTGAATTTCAAAATGGCAGCGGTATCCGCTACCTGACCCAGTATGGTCAGTCTACCGTGCCCATCAACAATCATGGGCTATTCTACTCATTCCAGGGGTTAACCACAGATGGCAGCTACTGGGTGAGCGCGGTGCTGCCGGTGAATCACCCTTCCATTCAACCCACCTATGACAACCCGCTGCCAGCGGATATGGAGCAGTTCATGGCAGACTATGAAGCCTACACCGACATGATCCGTGCTGGATTGGAGGGGCAGCCATTGGATTCATTCAGCCCATCAGTGGCGGAGCTGGATGCCATGATGCAGTCTATGCTGATAGGCCCGCTGGGACCGTAAGTTGCGCCGGGAATTCCACGTGGCAGCAAAACCACCCATCTTGTTTATTCGACTACTTTTATTTTGATATTTCTAGCAGGAGACCCTCATGATTGATTACTTCGCTTCCTACCATTTCCCCAAAGGTTTCCTGTGGGGGACTGCCACCGCGGCCCACCAGGTGGAAGGAAACAACATCAACAATGATTGGCACCGTTGGGAATCTGAACCAGGCAGGATTATTAATGGGGATAAAAGCAGCCTGGCCTGCGACTGGTGGGGCGGGCGCTGGAAAGAGGATTTTGACCGCGCGGTTGAGACCGGGCAGAATGCGCACCGGATGTCCATCGAGTGGAGCCGAATTCAACCCGAGCAGGGGCGCTGGGATGAAGACGCCCTGGATCATTACCGCGAGATGCTGCGCGGATTGTATGACCGTGGACTTTCGCCCATAATCACATTGCACCATTTTACCAATCCGCTATGGATGGCGGATCAAGGAGGTTGGGAGAGCCCGGAAGCACCTGTTTGGTTTGGTGCGTTCGTCCGAAAGACTGTTGAAGCGCTCAAAGAGTACTGCTCCACCTGGGTCACTCTCAATGAACCAAATGGTTATGTAATATCCAGTTACATCTGGGGGGTATTCCCGCCTGGGAAGAAGGAAATCAACCTGGCCATAAAAGTCATGGCGAATATGATCAAGGGTCACGCAGTCGCGTATCATGTCATCCATGAAGTGCAGAAGGAAGCACGTGTCGGGCTTTCCATTTATTACCGTAAACTCCAACCAGCCAGAAGATGGTTCCCACCCGATCGGATCGTGGTGGGAATCCAGGAAAAAGTCGTAAACGATGCCTTCCCGGTTGCAGCCCAATCTGGACTTCTGGATACACCTTTCTTGCGCTTGCGTATCCCCGAAGCTGTCGGTACCCAGGATTTCCTGGGAGTTAATTATTATTCAGCAGACCTGGTGGCATTTGATCTGTCAAAAAAAGATAACCTCTGCATGCATAATTATTATCCAGCTAAGGCTGATTTAAGTTTGAGCGGTTTCATCGCAAATATCCCGAGTGGGATGTATGAAGCCTTGAAGTGGGGTCTAAAGTTCAGGCTCCCTATGATCGTAACTGAGAATGGAGTGGATGATCACCTGGACACCCTGCGCCCGCGATATATACTTCAGCATGTACACCAGGTGTGGCGTGCGGTCAATTTCAACTGGCCGGTGAAGGGTTACTTCCACTGGTCTCTGGTCGATAACTTTGAATGGGAGCGAGGTTGGACACAGCGTTTCGGCCTTTGGGGGCTGGATGTGGATACCCAGCAGCGCATCCGCCGCAAGAGCGTGGATGTATATGAAGCCATCTGCCGTGAGAACGGCATCACCACCGAGATGGTGGAGAAATTCGCTCCCGAGGTGACCGGCAAGATCTTCGCCGCGTGATGGGGGCTTGGAGCAATCACTTGATTCTGTCCTTGCGAGGGAGCGCCATTTGCGACCAAAACAATCTGGTATGCCAGTGTACAAGGGTGGGCTTCAGCCCACCTCATAAATCCGAAAAGATCGCTTCGTTCCTCGCGATGACAGCATAGCTACTGCTCTTTGAGTTCAGCGTCCCCGCTGAACTCCCCCATTTTTGTCCCTGTGTAACCAGCAGTAGGCTGGGTAGGGAACGCCAGCCCATACCCAACAACCATCCTTTTGTCAGATTTCACTTTTTACGACCGAAGGAATCTCTAGCAACCGATGTGTCATTGCGAAGGAACGGTTTTTCCCTGAAGCAATCTCGCAGGTATTAAGATCGCTTCGCTATCGCTCGCGATGACATCCATTGGTTGGATACTGGTGCCTGCCTCCAACAGAATCTCTGTTCGTGCCGGTGTTATCATCCCCGAAGCGAAGCGAATGGGGCTCCATCGTGCGCGTATCGTGACCGAAAGGTCTCCAATATAATTATTATGAAAAACTCAAATAATCAGCCATTCTGCACATCTTGTAATCTGAGCAAAAAGTCCAATCTTGCTCCTCTCCACCCATCCTCACACAATTCAAATCCTTATTCCCCTGCGCACCTGTAACAAATGACAGGTAGTCAAAACCCGTTTTGTGTTTATTGGGAAGATTTTGACCTGGCTTTGTTCAAGGAAAATGCGGGCCGGTTGGTGCGTGAATTGAAAGAACAGATGGCCGCACCGGAATATCCGAGAGACGACCGTTCTCTCATATTATTGCACGACACCATGTTCCTTCAGACCCACGAAACTATCGGTCATCCGCTGGAACTGGATCGCATTTTGGGTTACGAACTGGCTTTCGCTGGCGGATCATTTGTAACGTTGGATGATTTTGGAAAACTCCAATACGGGTCTCCCAGGCTGACTGCCCGCGCGAATGCCACTGTCCCCAACAGTCCGGGCAGTTTCGGTTACGATGATGATGGCATACCAACCCAGGATAATCTACTCATCGACAAGGGCATCCTGGTAGGAGCCATCACCGGCTGGCAAATGGTGGAAGAAGCCAATGCCTGCGCCCAGCGTGAAATCTTCAAAGGCAGCAGTGGGGCAAACCGGGCAACAACATTCTACCGTATACCCATCGAGCGGATGACCAACATCAATATTGACCCGGGCAACGATGGCACGCTGGAAGACATCATCAGCAATACCGAGCACGGTATTGTATTGGATGGCGACCGATCCTGGTCCATTGGTTCCAATTGCGAGCAATTCCACTTTGGCGCCGAGATTGGCTGGCTGGGGCAGGGTGTTGTCAAGGATGAAACCAGCGGACATGTGGACAACCTGTGTTGCTTTTTGCAGCCCGGCGAGGTGGCGCTTACCTGGACAGATGATCCGGCTGATCCACAATATGTCATCTCAAATGATGCATTGCAGAGGTTGAACTCCGAGGTGGATGCGCGCGGATGGCAGCTGACAGTTCACCGGCTGCATCAGCCAGACCCGGTATTGATCTCAGCTGAAGAAGCTACCGATGTGGTTGCAGTTGAGGGCACCTCACCAAAGCAGGCTGGTGACCGTATGGCGGCATCTTATGTGAATTTCTATTTATGCAATGGCGGAGCAATCGTGCCGATATTTGACGACCCGCACGATCATGAAGCCCTGGAAACCCTGGCCAGGCTGCTGCCCGGACGGCAGGTGATTGTGATGCTCGTATGTGAGATCCTATTGGGCGGTGGCAATATCCACTTCATCACTCAGCAGAAACCAAAGAAATAATTCGTAAATAAACACCTTGCAGTAATATACTGGGAATGGAAAATGAAAGTAAGAATTTGATTCTCCATTCTCAACAAAGATATTCGTAAATTCTAATAGCCTGTTTCCGGTTGAACCAGGTTAAGTAGCGATTGACCTGACACATAGCGCTTTAGATTTTCAGCAAAGAGTATGGCAGCACGCTCATTATAGAGTCGGCTGTTGCCGGCAATATGCGGGGTAATGATCACATTCTGCATCCGCCATAACGGGTTGTCTTCAGCGAGCGGTTCATTGGCGAATACATCCAACGCGGCTCCGGCCAGTTTCTTTTCCTGCAGCGCCTGAATCAAGGCTGACTCAACCACAATCTCACCCCGAGAGATATTAATCAGGTATGCCCCCGGTTTGCAAGCTGCCAGTTCCTCTGCACCGATTAACTTCTGCGTCGCACTGGTGAGCGGCACGCAGACCACGATAAAATCACTTTCTCGTAAGACAGAGCGTAGAGCCTGCACTGGGTAGAGACGGGTGAACATGTCCCCACCTGGATCGCCCATCCCAACCGGTGTGTAGCCCGTATCTTCCGGGTGCATGGCATCCCTCTTGACAGCCATTACCCGCACTCCAAATGGTTGCAACAGACGGGCAACCTGTCGGCCGATGGAACCGTACCCCACCAGGCAAACCGTGCTACCACGCAACTCCTGCGGGGCAAACCGTTCCCAGCGATCTTTCGGCCATTCACAGGTCGATTGCGCCAGACCTAGATCTGGCAGCCTGTGCCCAAGCGCCAGAAGTGCCATGACGATATATTCAGCCACCTGCGAACTGGCAGACCCGCTCAGGTTCGTCATCTGTAAGTTGGGCTTTGAGATCAGGGGTGATTTTAAGGCAAAGTCAATCCCTGCAAAGTGGAACTGGACCCAACGAAGCGCTGGTGCCTGCTCCGGAAGAGGAATTACCCGGTCTGTGTAGAGCACCTCTGTCTTTGTCCACACATCCTCCGGGATGTCTTCCACCCGGCGGGCAGCCGCCCATTTGATCTTCATCCCATGGACAGATTCTTTGATCACCAACTGTTGTGCTTCATTGAATGGGATCGTAACTAAAACTTCTATATATCTCGCCATGTGTCACCTCATCAATATTTACCTAATTATGCCTTATTTCAATAATTATTCTGGCAAAACCCGACACATCCTTATACCCGGGCTTTGTTAATATTGCAAGTTGTATCACAATATAGAAGAAGGAGTTTTTCATGTCAACCGGGATATGGTGGATTAGAAGAGACATGCGATTGGATGACAACCCAGCCCTGCAGGAGGCAATTAATAACAACAGCTGCCTGCTTCCGCTATTTATCCTGGACCCAACCATCCTGTCCCATCCGGCAGAAAAGCGGAAAGCCTTTATGTTTGAAGGATTGCGCCGCCTGGACGCGCAGCTTAGGCTGCAAGGCAGCCGCTTGTTTATTCTTATCGGCGATCCACAAACTGTATTAAGCCAAGTATTTTATGCTTCCAACGCTAGTGCCATTTATGCTGAAGCAGATTACTCACCCTATGCAAGGAAACGTGACCACGCGGTTGCCGCTATTCTGCCATTATGGCTTGTACATGGTCTGACTGTCTTTCCACCTGGATTGATCCATAAACAGAACGGCAGCCCTTACACCGTTTATACCCACTTCAAACTTGCCTGGAAGTCGTTGCCCTTGCCCGCTCCCTGCTGCACCCAGCAAGAATTCCACCTGCCGCCTTTACCCGAATCAACACCCATATGTGAGGACATTCCAGAAACATCAATCCGCGACTTGTTTATGCAGCCGGGCGAATCAGCTGCTTTTAAACGCTTGCAAAAATTCCTACGGGAGCCCATTTATGAGTACCTGGAAAAAAGAGACCTGTTAGCGTTGGATGCTACGTCCACGCTTTCACCATACCTGCGTTTCGGCATGATTTCCATCCGCGGCGTGGTACAGGAAGCCCGTTTCGCAATAGACAATGCGCAGGATGAGAAATCCCGCAAGAACGCGCAAACCTGGTTGGATGAATTGGTGTGGCGGGAGTTTTATTATTCAGTATTGCACTTCTTCCCTGATGGGCTGAAGACCTCCTTCCGCAAAGACCTGCACAAGATTCAATGGCACAATGCACCTCAAGAGCTGGAAGCCTGGAAACAGGGAAAAACGGGTTACCCTGTGGTGGATGCTGGTATGCGCCAGTTAAAACAAACTGGCTGGATGCTCAAACGCGCACGGATGATAACCGCCTCATTCCTGGTGAAGAACCTGCTTGTCAACTGGCAGGAGGGAGAGTCCTGGTTTATGGAAAACCTGCTGGATGGTGACCCGGCTCTCAACAGCGGTGGTTGGCAGTGGACAGCTAGCCCGGGTAAAGATGTTCCCCCAACCTTCCGTATTTTCAATCCGACTTTGCAGAGCCAAAAATTCGATCCAAAGGGAACTTATATCCGTCGGTGGGTGGCTGAACTGGCAAATGTGCCAGATGCATTCATTCACCAGCCCTGGCGGATGCCAGAGGATATCCAAAAACAGTCAGGCTGTATTATCGGAGATATATATCCCACGCCCATTGTGGATCATAAGTCGATCCAGGAACGCACTTTGCTGGCATTTCAGACCACAAAGGAACCCGGGGAATAGCGAAACGGAATGCTTCACCCTGTCCATGCCCATAATTTACCCGGCTACAACCTGATCACAAACCCGCAATAACCACATTCCATTGAGTCCATGCCCCTCAGCACCGGTTGGCTGGTCACCCCGCCACAAGTCGGACAGACTGAAGAGGCCTTCCGGATTTTTTCTTTCACTTCCTCTGGAATGGCTGCGATACGGTCATTTTCGTAATCACCTGCTTTAACTTTAGACACCTGGGTGTGCCACTGCCGGCAATCCTGACCATCCAAATGGAAATGTACCGCTGGAAATGACCCGTCAGAATCCAGCTGCATATCCAGGTGGTCCTCATTCTTGAAAAAACCCTCCTTTTCTGTTTTTATCTGTTCCACTAGCGCCACTGGATAAACAAGTAGTAACTTGAGCCATATAAGGTTCTCCTTTTTCCATCACCTGGTTATCGTTATAATCCTATTGTTCATTAATAATCGAAAGGGTTGCAAATGAATTTCAAAATGTGGGGGCAGGCACTACGTGGTATCCCAAGGCTAAATAAAGAAGAATGGCAGCAGTTGGATATCATCAGCCGCTGGTTGATCGTAACCCGCGCTGCGGTGCTGGTGATGACCTTCCTGTCTGCAACGATAGCTGGCATACTGGCTTATCGCGATGGGCATTTCATCTGGTGGCGTTGGTCGCTACTGACCCTCGGATTGATTTTTGCCCACGCCACCAATAACATCATCAACGACCTGACAGACCATAAAAAGGGTGTGGACCGCGACAACTACTTCCGCACCCAGTATGGTTTGCAACCACTGGAAAGTGAGGTTCTCACTGAAAAGCAGTTGTGGGTATATGCTAGCGTGACCGGTGCGCTTGCCCTGCTTGCCGGCCTGCCCCTGGTTCTCCTGAATGGCTGGATAGCCTGGATCCTGCTGCTGCTCGGTGTGATATTTGTCTTGTTCTATACTTACCCTCTGAAATATATCGGGCTGGGGGAAATCGCGGTTATCCTGGTTTGGGGTCCATTGATGATAAGCGGCGGCTATTTTGTAATTACTGGTAATTGGAACTGGCTGGCCGTGCTTGCCAGCCTGCCATATGCGCTGGGCACCACCATGGTTATCTTTGGTAAACACATCGACAAGATCGACGCAGACGGGGTAAAAGGCATTCGCACCCTACCTGTATTGATGGGTGAGAAATTCGCCCGCTTCTTTGCCATGGGAATGCTGGCTTTGCAATATCTGCTGGTTTTCTACCTGGTCATCTCGCGAGAGTTCACTCCTGCCCTCATACTGGTAATCATGGCAATGGATACGATTCCAAACGTCTGGAAAGTATATAAAGACCCTCGCCCGGTGGAAAGACCAGAGAGTTTCCCCGCATACACCTGGCCGCTGTATTACGTGGCACTGGCTTTTTTGCATAACCGGCAATTTGGACTGTGGTATTTTCTGGGACTCACCCTGGATGTAGTATTCAGGCATTTTCACATTTTTGCCTGAATTACAGGCTAATGCTGTACCCGCCAGGTTGGTGGGTTCTTTCTTTTCTGAGCTAGGTCTCATTATTCTCCATTCATACGCTTCTCTTACAATTAGTTAACATTTTTTTTACAACAATGGCGTACTATTTAAGTTAAGAAAACTCTATAACACAGGAGGTTAATATGATTTACAGACGTTCTTCCATACCCGGATTCCTGCGAGACATGCTCCGTTTTCAAGACCAGATGAACCGGATATTTGATGCATCCATGACAGGATCCAGTTATCAATCAGATGCCATGCCAGCCATGAATATTTACACCACCACGGAAGACACAGTGGTCACTGCTGAAGTTCCCGGTGTAGATATCAAGGACCTGGAGATCAGTGTGGTGGGCAACAACCTTACCATCAGTGGCAGCCGCGAGGCTGAATTTACGGATGAAAACACCACTTATCACCGCCAGGAGCGTACCTGTGGTTACTTTTCGCGCGGCATCGAGCTGCCACTCCCGGTGGAAGCTGACAAAGCGGAAGCCTCGCTGGTAAATGGGTTGTTGACAATCACCCTGCCGCGCGCGGAAGCAGACAAACCCCGTCGAATCAGCGTAAAAATGACTTAAGGAGGTAAAAATGCCTGATACGAATTCATCCAAAGAGAATAAGCCTGAAGTGGTGGAAGGCACCATTGAACGGACCCGCAATCGCAACCTGTACTCTCCGAGGGCAGATATTATTGAAACTGCGGAGCAGTACTTGATCCTGGCAGATATCCCGGGTTGCAGCGAGAAAAACGTACATGTCACTTTGGAAAAGAACGTGCTCACCATCAATGCTGTGACCACCAGTTCCCCCCCAACCGGTGGGACGCTGATTCTTTCTGAATATGGAACCGGGGATTACTACCGCAGCTTTGTGCTTTCAGACCAGGTCGACCAGGAGAATATCGAAGCGCAGGTAAAGAATGGGATACTGCGGCTGGTTCTGCCTAAAGCCGGTCCGGCGAAGGCGCAGAGCATCACTGTGAAAGCCGGCTAAAAAAAAAGGAGGTATGAATGCCTATTTCAGACCTGTTACCCTGGAACCAGGAAAAAGGGAGATATGGCTTTCAATATGGAGAAGACCCCCGGATGGTAGATTTGCGCAACAAATTAAATGCCGTCTTCAAAAACTTCTTTGCCTTCCCTTTCAGCCTCGCACAATTGCAGCAGATGATGGAAACCGCCGAGGATTTTAACCCGGGCATGGATGTAATCGCGACTGAGAAAGAGATCATCATCACTGCCGATTTACCCGGTATGGATGAGAAAGACATCCGTTTAGCGATAGAAGGCCAGATCTTCACACTGAGCGGGACGCGCCAGCAGGAATTAGAACGTAAGAATGCCACCGTTCACCGGGTGGAACGAAGGTGTGGGTCCTTCCAGCGCAGCATCCTCCTGCCATGCGAAGTGGATATCAACAAAGCGGAGGCAACATTCAGCAATGGCGTGCTCAAGGTGGTTATACCAAAACCGTCCAGAGCTCGCAGCGCAGTGAAGCGCATCCCAATCAAGAATGGCTGATCAAGAGCCATCCAGATGATCTGGATGGCTCTTGATTTTTTATAATCTCTCATCAATGAAAGCTTGTGTGAAATGCAGCTTAAGTAGTTTGCATTCTAATCGTCACTTTCTTTTCATAGACCAGGGAAAACAGATCTGCCTTCTCGGTGGCATATTTTTCTTCCTGCGCGGCTGGGTGTGCGGTAACACAGCTGATAACCACTTCCTTTTGATCCACAAAGCAGCGCAAGTTACTGACCGCGTTGGTATGGGTACGATCCAAACCATCGGCTATGCGCAAGAGAGCAGCCAACCGGGAGACAATCCGCTGATCAGCAGCGGTCAGAGCCGCGTAGTGGTCATGCTCCTGTGACGGCAGCGTTTTGCGGTGATACCGCGCAATTGACCCTATTATCAGGCGTTCCTTGCTATCGAATGGCAGTTTTTGACTTTCCAGTATCATTTTCAACGAGCTTTTATGGTGCCCTTTCCAGCCTTGCACCCAGCCGATATCATGCAGTAAAGCGGCATACTCCAGTAAAAGACGTTCCTGGTCTCCCAAACTATGCAGCATCATTAGTTCGTCAAACAATCGTAAGGTAAGGCATGTCACCTGCTCAGTATGCCCCATATCGCCCATGCAAGATTGAGCAAATTGCCGCACAACTAATACCGTCAGCTTGCCACTCGAGCGTGGGCTCAAGGTTACCCTACCGATTCCTGGTACAAGAGGGCTTTGGCTTCGTCCAGAGTGATGGCCGTTTCCACCATACGGGCATATATGTCCGGCAAGCCTGCCTGGCGGATTGCATCCACTGCTATGGACAGGTTAAACTCCACCCGGAAGAATTCCACATCTACCGCATTCTTCTTAATATCCATCACCACGTAGGATGCCCTCGGATCATGATCAATGGGACGGCCAACGCTGCCAGGGTTGATGAACAACACTCCGCCAGCTTCGCGGGTGAAAGGTTTATGGGTATGGCCGCATAGAATAAATTCTGCATCTCCACTGGAAGCCAGTTCTATCAGCCGTTCTTCCGCTGTATCCACATACAACGGCTCATCATTCGCGGCGGGACTGCCATGCACCAGCAGGAACTTATGACCTTTGAACTTGATGCGCATTGCTTCCGGCAATTTCCGCAGGAATTTGCGGTTCTTCCGTGAAAGTTGATTGTATGACCAGGCAAATGGCTGCATCTCTTCAGCAAGGTCTTCAAATATGGCAGTTTTCAGTTGTTGCTTCATCTCCAGAACACGCAAGTCAATATTGCCATGGATGCAGGGAGCATTTAATTTTCGAATGGCGGTGACAACCTCATCCGGGAAGGCGTTGAATTGCACCAGGTCGCCAAGACACCAGTAACCCTTCACCCCGATGGAATCGGCATGCGCCAGTACCGCTTCGAGAGCGGGCAGGTTCGCGTGGATATCACTGATGATCGCTATCTTCATGGCATTCCTCTATTTGCTCAATATTAATCAGCCGGTTAATCATTCCAGTCCTTTCAACTGGATAGGTCTTATCCAGGTTCTCTTCAAGGCGCTCCCAGACCCGCTTTTCACGGCTGACATCCCACTCCCGAATAAATTGAGTGTAAAGCCTATGCCGGGTATTGCTGCGATTTAGTTGGAACAGCGTAATACCTGTGTTGGCACTATTATTGCCTTCAGGGTTATGTAATTGTGGCAGAAATACCATCCATACATCGCAATCATGGATGGCACCCAATTGTTCCTGCAACAGCTTGATCAAACGCAGCCAGGATTTATATCCATTCTTATCCAACGGAGAGAAGATCTCCAGGGTATAGCGCAGGCGCTTGGCAGCGATACGCATGGCATGCAGTTCCAATATGCGCTCTGGATCATGGATATATGTTTCATACTTAAGGAATCGTTGCAGTTTGGCGCGGATAGCCCTATTAGCTAACAGCTTCATCGGAGTGGATGGCTCAAATCCATTCTCTTCCATGACTCGCGAAGAAAGCAAAGACCCTACCCGGGCGATGATTTTACTCTCCATAAGTGCGGAGGCAGCGCTTTGCACTTCCTGCTGCGCCTGGTCACGCTGGGTCAGCAGCTGTTGCAATAATGGTTCGATGCCCGGCATGAAATCTTGCTGTTCCCTGAGGATTTGAAACCGACGCAGCGTCTGCATCTGGATATCCAGGTCCCGGGCTTGCCCCAGCGAACGCGTCAAGTCACGTGTCTGTTTCTCCCAATTAGGTCGGACCTTGCGTGGAAGGCTATTGTCAAAGTAAGTCTGGGCAGCCCGCAGCCGCCGTGAAGCAACCCGCATGCGGTGGATGCACTCCAGGTCCGCAGCGGATTGCACACCGGGCACCTCAGCCAGGATGGCTTTGAGCTGCTTATGCATATAGCTCGTGCCAAAAGAACGTATGCATTGATCCGGTTTGACTGCCATAATCTACTCCTGCCCTCCATTATTGTCTTTTTATCCGAAATAATCAAGCAGAAATCCCATTCTTTTTGTTACAGGATGCAGGATTTGTCACTTTTTCAGAAAAGTATCATCCAATGAATATATTTTACTGAGAAGAAGGAGAATGGAATGAAACTTAATGAATCTGGTACGGACCGCATTATCCGCGTTGTGATTGGTATCATTATGCTGGCTCTAGGCTGGGGTGAAATTGTACCGGGCGGGCTGGGAGTTTTCTTCAAGTGGTTTGGATTGCTGCCGCTCATCACTGGTTTGGTGGGTTTCTGCCCTGCATATGCTCTATTCAAATTTCGCACCAGCAAGATTAAGTAAGCGTAAGAATCCAGTTGGATTTTTAGAATAGAAATAAACTACCATGAAACTTGCACTGTGGAATAACAAGATCAGTAAGAGTAACAAACCCGTGGTCGTAGAATTCTGGGCAGCCTGGTGCGGACCGTGTAAGATGATGGCTCCCGCTTTGAATCAGGTAAAATCAGAATACGCTGGCCGGGTGGATTTGATCAAGGTGGATGCGGATTCCGAAACCGAACTGTTGCGCCAATTGAAGGTTTTTAGCATCCCAACAATCATGGTATATAACCGGGGGAACCTGGTGATACGTAAGAGTGGCGCCATGAGTATTAATCAACTGCGCAAGCTATTTGACATGGCGCTGGAAGGCAAACCATCCGCTACAGGGTTAAGTTCCAGCAGCAGAGTTCTTCGTATTCTTGCTGGCACTGCATTGACGGCAGCCGGGTATTTTACCGGTAATACATTAGTGCTGTATGTGCTGGGCGGGATCGTCCTGTTTTCTGCAGTCTATGACCGCTGCCCGATTTGGAAGTTTGTCACAATAAAAGTATCAACATTTATTAATAAATTATTTCAATCTGCTCAATAATTAAATGAACAAACAGCAAGCATTCTGTCTGCTGTTTGTTCATTAAGCACGTTTTTAGAAATTCAGTAATCCGCTGTCAATTGCCTTCCAAACACTAATACCGATTGCAACACAACAACAACAAAGGACTACTACCACGATTCCCACTATGACCCACACTTTTGTTTTTTTCTTGGGAGGTTCACCCTCCGGTGGAACTACTGGCATATCAATCGTTTCCATGATTACCTCCTGAATAATCTGATCATAATGACTATATTATAACGAGAAGCGAATTAATTACAATCATGAACTATCCATCGGATACTGCCCCTGGGAGCGTTCATAGAGCACGACGATCAACCAGACAAGGAGCAGGACCACAATTACCGCAATCACCACCGGGACGATTACAGAAACAAGTGAAACCACCGAAGAGACTGCGTCCTCAGCCACACTCACCACCACATTGCCTGCCCCAGCAGTGGCAGCTGTAACTCCCGGCCGAACCACCACAGCCTTGACAACATGGACACTGCCAGCCACCAGCAGACCAGCCGCGATGGAAAGCACAGGATGAATATCCGTTATTACCCTGGCGCTGGCAGCAAACACGATCGCTCCAGCAACCGGGCGTACAATGGTTTGAATGACATCATTAATGTGATTTACAGCAGGCGCTTTGTCGGCAAAGAATTCTATCGTTGCCAATACCACCAGCAGACCGATGATCCACCAACTCGTCAGTGTATCCCAGGGTTGAGTAAGCTTGATGAGCGGGGTGAATTTTGCCAGCAATGCAATCACCAGCAGGGGAATATAGGCATTCAGCCCCGCGCTAGCGGAAAGACCGAAAGCTGAGAAAATTCCCATTACCAAATCCATCCTTTACCTCCTAAAACTTAAACCCGGACCAGGTTCCCGTCCAGGCAAACCGGATCCAATCAATCACACCGATTTGCACAATGGCGGCGATGATGCCAACGCTGAGGGCTGGTAACAGGTCCCGCCACTTTTCTGCCCGATTATCCAAATGGAATACCATCAACCAGATCATGCTATACACCATGCACAAAACCAGTATAACGCCAATTGCGCTGATTATCGCTAGGAAATATCTGATAATTGAGTTTTCAAATAAGGTAAGTGTGGAGAAAGCAAAAGCTGACCCGATGAGACCCGTGTAACCCCGCCAGTCGGTATAAATGGAGCGCTGATCCCATCTGCTCCAGACCGTCTGGTGGAAGGCTGGAACCAACATGGCTGCAATGGACACGCCCATGCCTGTACCGGTGAGCAACCGCAGCCAATTCTGGGGTTCGTATGCGCCTGGCACTCCAGGAAACAGGTGAAGGTAAGAGTTCAGTCCATCCACGCTGAAAGCCAGCACGAAGAGCATGAAAGGAATACCGGTCTTCCAGCCGGGAAGGCCTCCGCGGCGAGGAAAGAATATCATTTGGAAAAGAATTCCGGCTACTGCCCCAAGGTACATGCCAGAGCAGCGCGCGCACAGCGGCATTGGCTTCCCCTCCAGCATGAACGAGCGTACATCTATCCGATGGCAAACCGCATAGCCAATTGAATCAGCTTTGCTTAATAATCCGTCCGGTGTCTCGATCCACCAGGTCACAATTACCAGCATGCAAATTAGGTAAATCAGGGGCTTCCATCCAATAGTATGGCGGGGTTTTGGCGTTAATGATTGCATCATAGAATTATAGGTTCAGCCTTCCCTCAGTGCAAGGGAAACAATTGCCCTATCCAAATGCAGCTCACTGCTCAGCCCTGCGCACAAGCAGTGCATCAAAACCCATGTAATAATTGGCTGAATCGAGAGTTTTGTTGATCACTTGGAAAGCTAACGTATGATCGCCTTCCTCCATATAATACTGTCCAAGCGATACCGGCCCGGATGGCATGGTAAACTCAGCGAACATATCGATCAAATTATAGATGATCCAGTTGTCCAACAAGACTTGCGCCGCGCCGCGGTCGGGACCGTTAGCAGTAAAAACAATCAGTTCGTATATGGCAGATTCGGGGGCGGTGATGGAATAGGTGCAGATGGAGCCATAACCGGATGGCACCAGCACGTACCTGCCACCACTCCAGCCATTGACCGCTTCAACTGACATATCCTGTAACTGTGGTTCGCACCAGGAGCGAAAATGGAGTTTTAGGTCTTCAAACTCGACTGTGTTTTCCACACCCAGGTTCGAAGGTAAAACAGAGCCATTCCTTACCCGTAAAGCCAGCATGTAGCGTGAACGTTCCACCTGTAAGGGGCTCAATTGGTTTCTGGAAAGGTAAAAGGACATGATATTTTCTGTTGGTAGCAGAACTTCTGTGCCCTTCAGAGAGATACTGGTTTTGCTACCACAACGGAATTCTGGTAAATCTACAAACACATCCAGAATAGTATCCTCCAGTCCATCGCCATCAAAGAAAGATGGATTGGTACCGTGCTCCTCATAGGCTTTCTCTGCATCCAACAATGAAGGAAACACCTGCGGGAAGGTATTCTGCAACCCCAGGTAATGTCCAATTTGATGTGCTAAAAGGGTGTCATCCGGTTGACCGCAGGCAAGCGGTGTGCTGGCAGGCATTAGAATAAAATCTTCCCCCCGAAAACCGGTGTCAATTTGTAGTGGCGCTGATCGGAAGAAAACGACCATTTTCCCGGCCTTACCAGCGGCATACTCCCTGCCTTCCTGCACCGCAGCTTCCCATAGCGGGTCTCCAGTACCGGTTGTTCGATTCAATGCATCATTATCAAGCTGGGCAACATCCACTGCCAGATCAAATATAAACCGGATCCCAGCGCCGGCATAGATCAGGTTAGCCTGATCCACCCAATGGATAAGCTGTTCGGGTGAGACCGATGCCTGATTGCTGCCATCTGCGTTGGCCAGCATCACCGCGAGGATGCGAGTGGAAAAAGCATTCAGTTCTGGATTGAGAGTCGGCAGCGCTTGCGGAAAGGATGTGGGTGCGGGGGGTGTTGGAGTATCATCCATGTAAATGATATTTTGAGTGGGGGTAGTGGCAACCGGCCCAGACTGGGAAGGTTCATTGATCCCACAGGCAGAGAGAATGATGGACAGGATAAGAAATAGACCAAAGTTTTTTAGCATAAAGAAGGTGCTCCATTCGTTGATGTCACACATGGATATTCCTAACAAGAATTATGCCAGTTTTGGTGCCATGGTTTTTATAAATCATTTCATGATCAATGTGGTTTACGCCCATAGTATCTTCATTGCGCAACGTTATGGATCACTATGTATACGCAATCACCGTAGGTAAATTAGATATATAATACCTGTGAACGCGGACTCTGCGGGAGGAACTAATGGATATCATGGTGCGTAAAGCGAATAAACGTGATGTGGGGGGTATTGCCACGATTTTACGTGAACTGCAATGGTTTGATCATATAGATGCGGAATCCTTCGATGGTACGCTCGCGCGGGTTGTAGAGGACATGGCTCGTTGTCTGGCAACGGACAGCCACACGGTCTATGTCGCGGAAGGAGATGATGGCCGGGTGATGGGGTATGCCAGTGTGCATTGGCTGCCTTATTTCTACCTGCAGGGGTTGGAAGGCTTCATATCCGAACTTTTCATCATGGAATCTGACCGCGGGCATGGCATCGGCACCCTGCTGCTCGAATCGATCAAACAGGAAGCCAAGGCACGCGGCTGCTGCCGGTTAAAACTGATTAATATGAACAAGAGAGAATCGTATCACCGGGAGTTCTATAAAAAACTGGGGTGGGAAGAACGCTCGGGCGATTTTTCTTTCGAATACATGCTTTAATAATAAGACCTATCCCTGAATGACTATTGTGATTTCTTTTTACGTACCCTACTTCCAGTAGCTAGAATCCATCCACAGGTAGCGTATATACGGGAAGGTGCTGAGAGGTGAATCGGTGTAGCCTTTGACATACGGTTTCACCAGTGTGTAACTGAGTGGATGGGTAAGAAATATGGCCGGTGCGTCAATCACCAGAAATTGCTCGGCCTGCTGATAAAGCGCCATGCGTTTATTTACATCCACTTCCACGCGTGCCTGCTCCAGCACTGCGTCCAGCTGTGGGTTGCTGTATCCGCCATAATTCATATCAGTTCCGGTGTGGAACAGCGCATCAGCAAAATTCTCCGGGTCAGGATAATCCGCGCACCAGCCGCTGCTGATGAGCTGTCCGTGGTGACCAGCATCAATTTCATCACTGGCTTTCTCCGGCTCCAGGTTTTCCACGGTGATCATCACCTCAAGGTTCTGTTCCCACATCTGGATCATGGCGCCCACATCCGAACTCAGTGAGCTGCCATATCCGGCATCTGTGTATATAATCTCTGGCAGTCCTTCCGCTGATCCGTATTTTGACTCTGCCAGAAGTTGACGAGCCTTCTCGGGGTCATATTCCAATCCTTTCAGATCGAGGTTGTAACCTGGCAGCGCAGGCGGGAAAAGGCCCTTGGCTGGCAGTGCCGCATTATTCATCACCACTTCCACGAATTTCTGGCGGTCGATTGCCATTGAAAAAGCCTGGCGGACCTTCACATCATCAAACGGTGGACGGGTAACATCGAATTGAATGTAATTGGTGCACAGGGAGACCCCCTGCACCAGTTCTTTGCTCAATGGTTCAGCTGGATCGGATACACGCTGGGCATTGTAGCTGCCCACCCCGGTGATATCAATGGCACCGCTCTCGTACAGCCGTATGCCATCGCCAGAATATAGACTGTAGAGAATATTGGGAATGGCAGGTGCAGTACCAAAGTAGCCCTCATAGCGTTGGTATATCATTTTCTCCATTGAATCCCAACGCACCAGCCGGTAAGGACCGGTACCATTGGGTGTGCGGTACCAATCCTCGCCTGTTTCCACATTATCCCGATCCACGATATATGCTGTGGGGTAAGTTAACTTAAGCAGGAAATATGGCTTGGGTGCGTCAATCGTGACCTGAAGTGTGTGGTCATCCATGATCTTCAACCCGGAGATGTCATCTGCATCGCCAGCGTGCATTTCTTTTACCCCAACAATGTCGCTTAGATACGTCATCACAGTGTCTGAATCCAGGGAAGGATTTGCGGCACGCTCCCATGAATACACCACATCCTGTGCAGTGAACGGTCTTCCGTTGTGGAAGGTTGCATTGGGCTGCAAGTGAAAAGTGTAAACTGTGCCATCCAGGCTGACATCCCATGTGACAGCCAGTTCAGGCATCAACTGCCCATCCGGTCCATAAGTGACCAATCCATTATAGACCAGATTGTCACCTGCGCTGTGCGTGGTGGCAGGGTCGTTATCGCGCGGGTTCTGACTTTCGCCGCCTTCCAAAATCAACATCTGGTCGCGTGGGAAACCCAGCACCACTGGCGCAGTGATCTCGATTGAATCCAGCATCTCCTGGATGGTTCTTGTCCAGCCCGAAAAATTCTCTGGCAGGGAATAGATCATCAAAGTCACACCCTGCCCGGCATTAATAAAGGTATATAAGCGAGCTTCCAGCGTATAACCGGCATCGGTCTGGTACCCCTGGAATCGGCTATACCAGGCTTTGTCGCCGCCTTTGAGAGTGATCACTTTGTCTTCTAGGAATTTTAGTTGCTCCAGACCGCCCGTCTGGTCATCCCTGACCTGCAAGCCAGTGGCCTCCAGGTCATCGCCCTGTATGACCACCAGGTATAAAAAGCCAAAAGCCTCAGAGTTGCCAAATTCATATTCCTGAAAGGTACCGCTGCCAGCCTCTGCATTGGTTGCTTTGACATTCTTCGGTACTTTAATACTGAACCCGGTCTGATCATCCTTGAATATGTCCCCTTGATTTCCGGGCGGGGCATAGGGTGTGGCCGTGGGGAAGGGTGGGTAGGTCGGTGGGGTAGGCGTGGCGGCTGCCACATTTTGCCCGATGGCAGTAGTTGAAACAGCCAGGAATAGACCAAGCAGGATGGGAATGAGCAGCTTTCTCATGGGGCACCTCCCTGCTCCTTGCCTGTCCTGGCTTTGGCTTGCCTGACTAGAACGATGATAACGATCACCACCACCAGCAGGAGACTTGCGCAAAGGCATACAGTTGCAATGATAACAGCGTTCTTAAGGGTAGAATCGTTCATTAAATCATCCAGCTTGCCTGTCGCGGCAACCTGGGTGGGAGCTGCAGTGATGGTCGGACTGACAGGCTGGCGTGGAGTCAGTGTAGCAGCAGGCAGGATCCCCGCCACCGGCACAAAGGTGGGCACAATGGTTGGTGTGGCTGTGGCTGCAGTACGTTCTTCTTCAACCCCGGTCAGCCCCAGGGATAATCGCCATTCATTCTCAAATCCGGTCAGATCAAAGCCATAATTGGATTGAAGCGATGCATTCAACTCCCCGCCAGATTTAAGCAGAGTCAATAGGTCAATCAGCTTTTCCTTGCCATATTGCTCTATCAAATAATTGACCATGTAGTAGCTCTGACTGTAAGATAAATCCGCCTTATCAGGATCTTCCGAAAAGCCACCGGAAAGTACCCGGAAGCTAAGCAGAGAGTTATTCTGAACACGTTTAGCAAAATTTGTAGCTTCGCTGGGTTCAGGTGTGCCCTCGCCATAGACCGCCAGGCCTTCCACCATCCAGGTGGGCATGGCCCCTAGGCATGAGAAGGTATAGTCACCCACCAGCACATGCGTCAGCTCGTGCGCTTCCGTCCGTTTGCCCCATTCCAGCTCCTCAGGAGCAATGCCGATGATTACAATGTTGTTTTCAGGATAAGCCAGCCCGCCAGTCCAGCCGGGCTCATAAAGCACAGCGTCACGCATATCCGCGGTATTGGCATATATGTATAGATCGATCGGTTCAGTTGCATTAAGGCCAGTATCTTTGCTCAATCGGGAGAGGGCATTGACTGCGGTGGACTTGAGTGTATTGCCAAAATTGCTGCTTCCAGAGTAGTAATGCAGACGGATCATCCCCTCATTCAGCGTTTTCCAATTGTGTTTGTCATCCAGCCAGGTGATGGTCTGACGCTCAGTCAGGGTGGTATTCCCAATCGTGTCTCTTGCCTCCCACTGCCACCAGATTTCAGCGCCCGGCGGTTCCCCGCCACTCTTGCGCATATCCCATGTCCACTCGGTGATTACCTTTTTACCGGGTGTGAATTCGGGGAAAGCGATGGCTACCACATTACCACAGCTGTCTTGGGTTGTGCCATATATCAGCCGAATGTTTGTGATGTCATCCTCCGCCTTGAATGTGGCGCTGAAGGTGATGTCATCCGGGAAAGCAAGGCTTGCTCTGTCATTGGTGACAGAAATCTGGTTTACCTGAGCGTATACAGATTGTGGTATTAATATGGATAGCAACAACAATAATGACCATCTTTTCATTTTTCCTCCCAAACATTGCATTGGGGATATAAACTTACTCCAAGAGCTCATCCACCCTGGCTGCACCAGCCAGGATACTCTCACCCAGGTATTCGCCAGGAACCTTCTTGCGCAGCTCTGGTTTTAAATTAAAGATCATGCCGCCATAACCGAAGATCACCTTCAGCTTGATTTTAGTGAGCTTCTCCTGCACTCGAACCAGACCGAGTGCTGTTTCTTCGGTGGTGGCACTCATGCATAACATGGCAGGCTTTTCCTGGCGGGCATAATCCACCAGGTCGTCAATTGGCAACTCTGATCCCATGTATTCCACCCGGTAGCCATGATGGCTTAATACCACTGAAAGCATCAGCGTGGCCACTTCGTGGGTCTCTTCAGGGGCGCAAGCAGTCAGGATCAGTGGCGCGCCGCGGCGACTGGGATAAGCCTGCAACAGGGTAACCAGTTTGGTCTGTAAAAAAGTGCTGGCAAAATGCTGGGTGGTGATGCGCATCTCACCCTGATGCCAGGCTTCACCAATTTTGATCAGTGCAGCGCCTATTACATCCATACAGACAGTCGTCAGGTCAAACATGGTGTTCGCCTGTTTTAATACATCACTGGCAGCATTTTCATCCTGCCTGGCAAGCGCCTGGAACAACTGATCGGCCAATGTCCCAGGTGGAACCTGCAGAAAACTTCTGCTGACAGGAGTGATAGCCGGAAGTACTTCCGGGAAATCGCCCCGGTTGAGTAGGATGTTCAGATCTTTCACAACGCTGGAGATGGCTACCCCCTGATCCACCTGGCTCTTCACCCACCTTAACATGGCCACATCACGGTCGGAATAGAGGCGGTAACGGTTTTCGGAACGCTGCGGATTGAGCAACCCATAACGGTTTTCCCAGGCGCGGATGGTTACTGCCCTGATACCAGTCTGGGTGGTAACAGTTTTGATGGTGTACCGCGGATCATTGGAGAGTTCAGCCAGTGTGGTCATAATTTGGAATACAACATTATACAATAAAAATAGCAACAGGTTTTTCGAACCATCACCAGGAAATATCAGACAGCGGTAAAAGGAATTCTATGGCAAAATAGTACTTATGCAGAAGAGAACGATTATTGGGTTGGTGCTGATGTGGCTATTGGGGACAGGTGCATCAACGATTCCCGTTTCTTTGCAGGGCACCGGGGCCTACTTGCTATCCGCGGATGGTCCAACCGTGCGTTTGTTGGTGGGCACCAGCCCTGAGTTTGCAGCAGAATGGGCCAGATCGCACCGTTCCGCTAAAGTGCAGAACGCAGTGGCTGAAGAACTGGCAAAGATCAACGTGCAGATATTGGATGTGCCGGCTGCTGAAGCCAGCCAGATGCGCAAGGAATTAAAGAAGCAGCCGGATGTGCGCTTCGCGCAGTTCGACGCACCGGTTGAAGCACTGGATCTGTTCCCAAACGATCCTTACCTTCCCGCCCAGTATGGACTCATCAATATTCGCGCCCCCCAGGGCTGGGAGATATCCACCGGTTCACCCATTGTGACAATTGCCATTGTAGACTCAGGTGTTGATTTTACGCACCCGGATCTGGTAACCAAAGTCTTAGCGGGTTACGATTTTATTGAAGGCGACACATTGCCGCAGGATGAATATGGACATGGCACACATGTTGCTGGCATAGCTGCGGCTGCCACCAATAACGGGCAGGGAGTGGCAGGCGTTTCATGGGGCGCGCAGTTGTTGCCCGTGAGGGTGTTGAATTCAACTGGCGGTGGGAGTTATTCCATACTGGCAGCCGGCATTATCTGGGCTGCGGATCATGGGGCGCAGATCATCAACCTGAGTTTGGGCGGGCTGACCCCTGATAGCACGTTATTGAACGCGGTGAATTATGCTATCAATCGCGGTTGCCTGTTGGTGGCAGCTTCGGGTAATGACGGATCAGGGTTCCTGCGTTACCCGGCAGCTTTCCCAGCGGTTGTATCGGTGGGTTCCACCAATTCCATCAATCAACGCTCCGGCTTTTCCAATTATGGCACAGGCCTGGACTTAATGGCACCGGGTGAAGCAATCTATTCCACCAACACTGGCGGCGGTTACTTTTACCGCACCGGCACCAGCATGTCTGTGCCGTATGTGAGTGGACTGGCGGCGGTGTTGTGGGGATGCGCCGGGGCGACCACTCCACACCTGATTGAAATTGCCATGGAGCAATCCGCGCTGGACCTGGGCGCTGCCGGTTGGGATGCAGAATATGGCTTTGGCTTGATCCAGATGGATCAGGCGTTGCTTTACGCCAACCAGGTGGCTTATACTAAGACACCGGTTGCTACTTACGCCGGTGATGTGGGAATTGTACTTGGTTCTCCCACGATTACTTTCACAATCACCCCAATAGCCACGCTCGAGCCAATTATTGAAATGGCCCCTGTGATTACATCCACAACAGATGAGGTGACTGCCAGCCAGCTGAATGGAACAATCACAGCGATTGCGCACGAAATAAGAATTACTCTCTCTGCTACTCCTGCAAGCAAGACTTTAGTTACTGGAGAAAGCGATCATAGGGACCTGTTAGTAATCAGTGGGGGTTTATTGGTGCTGGGGGGTGTTGGTTTGTGGGTTGCTTTACTGCTTTGGCGCAGACGACCTGCCCGGAATGACAGGGATTAAGCTGCATACAGATCGTGGTGTACCTTGCTTAAAGCGCGTACTTGTTCCGCAGCATGGTAGGATGACCGCACCAGCGGTGCGCTTTCCACCCACTTGAATCCGATGGATAGCCCAAATTGCTTGAGCTGCTCAAATTCATCAAGCGTATAATAGCGGCGGATGGGTAGATGCTGTCGGCTGGGCTGCAGGTACTGACCCAGGGTAAGGATATCCACACCCCAGGTACGCAGATCTTCCATCACTGCCGTTACCTCGTCCAGTTCCTCGCCGAGTCCCAACATTAATCCGCTCTTGGTCAGGACATCCTTGTTTAATCGTTTCGCGTTGATCAGCGCCGAGCGTGACCAGCCATAATGATCCTGGGGTTGGACTTGCTTGAACAGGCGCGGTACCGTCTCGATGTTATGATTTAATATCTCCGGGCGCGCATCCATCACGATGGAGAGCGCCTCCAGACTGCTTTTGAAGTCGGGGATCAGTACCTCCACCGAACAACCGGGGAGCAACTGCCTGATGCGGCGGATGACCAGGGCGAAGATCGGCGCGCCACCATCTGTGCGTTCATCCCGGTTAACGCTGGTGATGACAGCATGCTGCAGACCCATCGCCTTTACAGCCTGGGCAACCCGTTCCGGCTCTGACCAATCCAACGGCTCAGGCCGGCCATGTTTCACATCGCAAAATCCACACGAACGGGTGCAGATACTCCCAAGCATTAGAAAGGTGGCCGTTCCGCTGCCCCAACATTCGCCCATGTTCGGGCAGCCGGCTTCTTCACAAACCGTGTGCAGCTCTTTCTGCCGCATCAATTGATTCAACCACTGGGTAGTCTCCCCCGAAGGAGCGCGTACCTTGATCCAGGGTGGGCGGCGCAGCGGGGTGGTGTCGATCTTATCCGGGTTGACCCGGTCACGTGTAGGGGAGTTGGCCATGGGCGGATTATATCATGCGCTTTTCGTCAGGATCATCCATGTGCGCAGGTGTGACGATCAGCTTCAATCCGCTCACTTCAACCACCCTCACCCGCGTGCCGACTGGGATCAAGCTGCCATCTTCTGATTCCGCGGTCCACAGTTCCGCGTTCAATTGCACGCTGCCAGAGGGATTCAGCTTCTTTCTGACTACGCCAATCTTTTCCGAAAGGGACTCTCTGCCAGTGAGGATGGGTTTTCTCTGCGCCCGGATGGCAAAACTGATAATAGTGGCAAAGATGGCTGCTGTTAATATTCCTGTCACGATGACCAGCGGCACTGAAACATGCTGGAAAGAGGGGGCGGAGCTGGAATTAAAAAGGATCAGTCCGCCAGCGATAAAGCTGCCGACCCCAGCTACTGTCAGCGCACCGTGGGTGGGACTTTTAATTTCAATAATAAAAAGCACAAAGGCAATTAGCATGAAAAACAGTCCGAACCAATTGACCGGGAGAATGCCCAAGCCATAGGTTGCCAGCGCCAGGCAAATCACACCGATGAAACCAGCCACCCAACCACCCGGACTGGAAAGCTCGATGAGGATGGCCTGCACGCCCACCGAGAGCAGCAGAAATACAATATTCGGGTTGGTGAGCATTTGCAACAGTTGCTCAATAAAAGTGCTTTGCAGAGGTAGCTGAACCATATCTGTGGTATCCAATACCCGCGTGCCAGCCGCCATTCGTACTTCAAACCCATTCAGTTGGTCCAGGAGATCATCAATATCATCCGCCACGAAATCGATCAATCCAATTTCCAATGCTTCACGGGAGGTGACGGCGCGGGCGTGCTCAATTGTGTCCTCAGCTAATGCAATAGCCGCAGGAGGGCGATTTTCTACCAGGGAGCGCATGGCGGCTCTCAGTATCTCTTTCGTTTTTGTCTCCATGGTTTCACCGATATCCTCACCTTGCGCCCCCACTGGCGAAGCTGCGCCAATGGTTGTCTCAGGTGCCATCGCTGAAACATGTCCGGCCATAGTGAGGACTGTACCAGCGCTGCCCGCCATGGCTCCGCGTGGAGCAATATATACGACAACAGGAACTTGGCTGCTGCGTATCAACCTGACCATGTTCATCAGCAGCTCAATTTCCCCTCCAGGGGTATTCAGCTGGAAGATCACCAACCCGGCTTCTTGGTCTTCAGCATATGCCATACCTCGGGTAAGGTATTGCAGCATGGCCGGTGTCAAAGCACCAGAAGCGGTGAGTACGACGGCCTTATTTTGAGTCTGGTTATTCTTCGCAGCAAATGCGGGTTGTGTGGCAATTAGCAAATGAAGAAAGATGATCAGAACCAGGCAGATGTTGAGCAGATGAAGGAATTTCTTACTCATGGTTTTATCCTTGATATGATTATATGCGAAAAGCGTGGCTATCGTATGGCTCACGGAATCCTTCGCAAGGGGGTGTGGATATGATAAAATATGCACTGCCCTG
>PNON01000033.1 GCA_013824865.1 Anaerolinea sp.
GCGAACAACGCTGCCCGTACTTTCCAATGTACTTCTGGCGACCGACGAGGGACGGCTGCGCCTCTCGGCCACCAACCTGGAGATGGGCATCACTTGCTGGGTGGGCGGCAAGATCGAAGAGGAAGGTTCCATCACCATCCCCGCTCGGACATTGACAGACTTGGTAAATACCTTGCCCAGCGAGAATCTCTTCCTCGTCTTGAACCCGCGCACACAAAGCCTGGAGATCAAATGCTCCACCACTTCAAGTGAGATCAAAGGCATTGACGCGCAGGAGTTCCCGCCCATGCCGACGGCAGACCCAGGCACGGGCATCGAATTGAATGTGGCGGACCTAAAAGAGATGATCCAACAGGTGGTGTTTGCGGCCTCATTGGATGAAGCCCGTCCGGTTTTAATGGGCGCGCAGCTCAATATCACCGAAAATCAGATCACCATGGCTGCCGCGGATGGCTTCCGCATTTCAGTGAAAACAGCCTCATTATCCGCCAGTGTTGCTGAACCACTCTCCATCATTGTGCCAGCCAAAGCGCTTAGCGAGCTGGCCCGCATCGCAATGGACGGTGATCAGAAGGTGAAAATGACCATCCCGTCCGCGCGCGGGCAGGTGATCTTCTCTCTAAAAGACGTGGAGATCGCCTCGCAGTTGATCGAAGGCAAGTTCCCGGATTTCAACCAGATCATCCCGAAAACGAACAAGACACGCACCGTGCTTACCACGGCCAGCTTTTTGAAGGCGTGTAAACAGGTGGAGGTCTTCGCGCGGGAAGGATCAAATGTTGCCCGGCTGAACTTGAAACCCAGCGGGGATGACGGCATCAGTGCTGTGGAAATAAACGCAGCCAACGAAGAAACTGGATCATCAGACGTGGTGTTGGATGCAACCATCGAAGGCATCCCTCTATTGGTCGCGTTCAATGTCCGCTTCCTGCGGGAAGCCCTAGAGGTGATCAAGTCGCCGAATGTGGCGCTTGAGACCACAGCAGCTAACACGCCCGGCACAATCAAACCAGTTGGAGATGAAAGCTTCATCCACGTCATCATGCCGATGCACTTGTAGAAAATTAATAACGAATTTATGGCGGTTCTTAATTGAACCGCCATTTTTTATTATTCTTAATTCAATTCTATTTCCTCCAATTTGCTATAATGGAACAATGATTCCATACAATTTCCTCCCCGATGCATCAGATAAATTACTTACCACCTACCTGACCCTCAGGCAGTATCCCATCCTGTGCGGGCGTATACGCTCGCGCATGCGGAAAATGATGTATTCGCTGGGTATTTTAAAGCGGGATTTCTTCGAGGATGAAGTGCGGCAAGCGGCGCTGCAATCGCAGCAACGCGAAGGACTGCGGGATCCATTGCAGGAAGAATCCAATGATGTGTGGGAATTGCGCATCTGCGCCATGCGAGACCAGCTGACTGATTACTACTTCAGCATCCACATGGATACTAACGACCTGGAAGAGATCATAAAAAAGGTGCTGCAGGAAAAAGGAGTAGAGGCGCGCGATTCCTTGTTGACTATCAACCCGGAATTGGCACCACAGGATTTGATCCTCAAACAGGCAATGATCATCGAAAAAATGCCTATAGAAGACAAAGCGAATCTTGCCGCCCGGCTTAGAGAGTTGAAGGTGGTACTGATCCGCCACCTGGTCAGCGATCAACTTCGGTATATAAACGTGGCGCGGGAATGGTTAACTGTGACTGACCTATATGAAATTCGACGGCACAAGATTGGCAGCGGACGCATCGGCGGGAAAGCTGCCGGTATGCTGCTGGCCAATCGCATCATCCAGTCGGAGGGGGATGAACCGCTCAAGAAGAGTGTCGCCATCCCGGAGACCTATTACCTCGGTTCGGATGTGTTTTACTCCTTCATGGAAATCAACCAACTGCTACGCTGGAACGACCAGAAATACAAACCGGAAGACCAGATGCGGGCAGAATTTCCGCAGATTGCGCGCGAGTTTGAATATGGCAGCTTTCCCACCGAGGTGATCGATCGATTGGAAGGCATTTTGTTGAGGCTAAGCAAAAAACCACTGATTGTGCGCTCATCCAGCCTGCTGGAAGATAATTTTGGCACATCCTTTGCGGGTAAGTATGACAGCTTCTTCTGCCCGAACCAGGGCACGTTGGAGGAGAATCTGGCTGCACTCACCCGCGCCGTGGCGCGCGTCTACGCATCCACGCTCAATCCAAACGCTCTGCTTTACCGGCGCAGCAAAGGATTGCAGGACTACGATGAGCGCATGGCCATCCTGATCCAGGTGGTGCAAGGCGAAAAGCATGAAAACTACTTCTTCCCACTGGCCGCAGGGGTGGCATTCAGCAAGAATCTGTACCGCTGGGCGCCGCAGATACAGCGGGACGCTGGGTTCATCCGCCTGGTGTGGGGCATGGGCACCCGGGCGGTGGATAGGGTGGGCAACGATTATCCGCGGTTGGTGGCACTGAGCCACCCTCTGTTACGTCCTAATTCCGCTCCCGACGCCATCAAACGCTACTCCCAACAACACATCGATCTGATTGACCTGCAAAAGAATGAATTCCTTTCACTGCCAGTGCATGCCGTGCTGAACGAGCAATATGACGACTTACGCTACATTGCCCAGTTGGACCAGGACGGATACCTCAGCTCACTGCGCTCAAGTGTGATAGAAGGCAGCATGACGGACCTGGTGGTCACCATGGAAGAATTCCTGAAAAAGACGACCTTTGCGGAGAACATGCGCCAGATCCTGCATATTTTAGAAAACCGCTACCAGGCGGCGGTGGACCTGGAATTCACCGCGCAACTGCGGGAAGGCAGCCCAGGGAAACCACAGGTGGAGATCTGCATCCTGCAATGCCGACCGCAAAGCCAATTGGAAATAGCCGCGCATGTGCAGGTACCGATCAACCTGGAAGAGCGCGATGTGATCTTCTCCACGGAATTCATGGTACCGGAAGGGATGATCCCGGACATCCAGTATGTACTATACGTACCCCCAGAACAGTATTATTCCATGGCGACCTCACAGCTGCGGGCAGACCTGTGCCGGGTGATTGGGTTGATGAACAAGCTGTTGGCGCAGGATGTGTTCATCTGCGTGGGACCGGGAAGGTGGGGCACCAGCAATTCCGACCTGGGGGTGAGTGTCAGCTATGGAGATATCTACAATAGCCGGGCGTTGGTGGAAGTAACCGGGCAAGGGTATGGCAACGCACCAGAACCCTCTTTTGGCACACACTTCTTCCAAGACCTGATGGAATCGCAAATCTACCCGCTGGCGGTGCACCTGGATCACCCGGAGATGCAATTCAACCGCAAGTTCTTTGATATGCTGCCCAATCATCTGCTCGCCTTTTTACCAGACCAATCAGCGTTGGAACCTTACCTGCGCGTGATCCTGGTGTCGGATTACCGACCTGAGCACCGGCTGGTACTGGCGATGGACGATATCAAAGGCAAAGCAGTGGCTTATATTAAACCGGTAACCTTGCCAGGTATTTAAAAAGAACAAACGTTCTAATAAAAGGAATTATTCAAGGAGTGTCTACGGCGGCCGGTATCGCTTAACCTACGCTTGGCTACCGCGGTGACAGCCCCGACTGGCGTGTGGGAGATTGAAATCACATCCCAGCCCTCCAGCCCCCATTGATTTAATACCGCGGCTATTTCATCGGATTTGGGGTTTTTCCAGGCATTTCCTAAATTTTCAACCCTGTATTCCCAGTATTGTTTTTCTTCCACGGTTACTCCTTATATTCTTAGAATTTTCAAAGTTAAGCGTTACAACCCAACCACGCAGGCAAAACTACTGTGGCTCGATACCCAGTAGCCAGATTGCCAACCCGATCAAAATTCCTGCCTGTACGGATGGATATAATACCCCGGCGCTTGACCGATGAACAAACCCAGAGTCAGCCTCCCCAGAATCCCATACACTACCACCGTGAACCTCAAGCGACAAGTGAGATTGTTCGAGATTGATGCCAAAAACCTTAATTAACCATTCACCAGTGATCATGATATTCGTCCATGTTTCACGTGAAACATTTATTCAATGTTGGGGTGGTACTTGCGATACAGAATATAAGAATAAAGAATCAATCCAAACGCTGCAACCAATACTGGGACGAGCAGGAAAACGATGGCAAAAGCGGGCGAGATCATCCCCAACAGACTGAGCAATGCGCAGGATTTAAACGCCCAACCACCCATGCGATGCGTCTCCGCCCAAACGCGGTCGTCACTCAACGTCCACGGAGTGCGGATACCGATGAAGAAATTGGGCTGGGCTTTGTGGATCAATACACCAGCCAAAAAGAGCAGCAAAGCAATAGCCGGTGACATCCATAGCATGAGATCGAAGGATACTCCAAGGTTCCAAACCAGGGTTAATCCGTGGATATATGAAAAGAAACCGACAATGAAAATGATGAACAAGTTAAATACTGGGCGGAACTTTCGAATATTCTCCTTACGGGGATCAATCAGGGGAATGCCCAGGAAAAGCAAGGCCAAACCAAGTTGCATTGCCGGTACAAAATACAGGCCAAAAGTGCGGCTGCTATAACCGTCCACCTGTCCCTGGGCGTTCCAATGGGAAGCCATGCTTTCCGGCATCCGGGTGGATAATACCAAACTGCCTCCAAAAGTAGCCAGGAGCAAAACAAAAAGAAAGAAGATTGTATTTTTAGTCGACATTCAACTTCTCCTGTTATCCCCGGCAACTCGCACGAGGCGCCGGGGATGTTTCACGTGAAACATGATTATTTCATTTCTTCTGGCATATTATTTTGCGCCAGAGAAACGATGCCGCTCAATCCGCCCAGGTTCATGGTGTCAACCGCGCTGCTCGGGACAATGACCAGCGCGCCCTTCTCTTTGAGGCCTTCAAACAGCATGTTCATTGCGCGCAGGTGCAGTGCTGTCGGGTTATTGATGTATGCCTTGGAGGCTTCAGCAAAGCTGTGGGCGATCTGCATTTCCGATTCGCCCAGGATCACCCTTGCCTGGCGTTCGCGTTCCGCCTGCGCCTGGCGGCTCATGGCATCTTCAAGGTCGCTGGGGATGACAATGTCGCGGATTTCTACAGATTGGACGGTGATTCCCCAGGGCGTGGTGCGCTCATCAATGATCTTCTGCAGGTCAGCATCCATCTTCGCGCGGCCAACCAAAATATCTGCCAGTGTCATCTGACCAATGATCTCGCGCAGGGCGGTCTGGGCTGCCCAACTGATGGCTGCGCGGTAATCTTCCACCTCCAGGGCAGCCTTCTCGGCATCCCACACCAGCCAAAACAATACTGCGTCCACATCCACCGGCACGGTATCCTTGGTGAGGGTCTTCTCAGCGCTGAAGGGGGTCACCATCACGCGGTGGTCAATCCAGCGCGGGGTCTGATCAATAACTGGCAGCAGCCAGAACACGCCAGGGCCCTTGAGAGCGCGGAACTTGCCAAAACGCAGCACCACGGCCTTCTCCCATTGCTGGGCGATCTTCAATGAGAAGAGCAGGACGGAGCCGATTAGCTGGATGGGGAGCACATACAGCGCGATCATCAGGTCTGAGACTTTACCATCCAGCAGGGCTGCGACGGTAACGGTGATCAGGGACAAGATGATGAACAGGGTTATGGCCACACCATTGATGTGGACATTGTCCGGCTGACCTTTTTGACTCTTTTTATTTTGATTCGATGACATACTCATTTTTCTCCTTTATCTTGGACTTTTACGTCCATTAATCCACTGGTTACGGTCCTTACAATTTCGCTGGCTGAAAAACCCAGCCGCCTGGCTTCCTCAATAAACCCATTGGTCAGCTCCTGCAGCGAGTGCTGGCGGATCTGCGTCACCACTTCTTCCGAAGGGGCTTCCAGGATATATGTGCCGCGCCCCTGCTGGGTGGAGATCAAACCGGCTTCATCCAGGATTCGGTATGCGCGGGCGATGGTGTTGAAGTTGACCCGCAAGTCTGCTGCCAAATGACGCACCGTGGGCAGTTGGTCGCTAGGATGCAAATCGCCGGTTGCCACCTGCTGGCGGATCTGTTCCACGATCTGGATATAGACCGGGGAACCAGCCCTGAAATCAATGCGGATATCTTTCAATACGGGTATCTCCTTTTGAACAATATTGTATCATTGTATACCGATTTGTTGCGTTGTCAAGGGGGTGTTTTATGTGGGTTTGGATGATGTAGTCATATGGTCGGGTAGAGGGTAATGCGCCCAATAAAATAATCCGCAAAAAACCGACCCCTGATACACAATACCAGCTTTGATGATGATCAACACTTTCGTCGGTTTTCGAGGTTTTCCACCAAATAATCCATAATAATCACCCTCAAACCGACATACTGGGATGCCGCCGGAGTTGGAATGAGTGCAACGAAATCCAGCACTCATGTCGGTTTTCGGGATAAGGCTATAACTTTGGCCAGAAGGATTTACCCTCAAAACAACCTGCGACTAGGCTCAGATATGGTCCTCAGTGTGGTGCTGTGGATAGCAATGCAGGGACTTCGCTTCCACCCGCTACGACGAGATCCAGCCTTGCGCTTAAAAACGGGTAAAATTAACCTCATCATGCCTTCCGTTAAACGAATCCTCCTCTCATGCGCCATCATCCTACTGGCTGCCATTGTTGTGAGCCTTGGTTCCATTGCTGCCAGTGCAGGTGCCCTCATCCTTTCCAACCAGGTGCGGGTGATGCGTGCCACCCCCACCGCCACCCCTTTCCCCATAACATCCCTACCGCCTGCGGATAACAACAACCTGCCAGTGGGTATCACAGCCCGCATGGATGAGATCCAGCAGCAGATCATCCAGTTGCGCGGCTTCGAGCCTTCCAAACCTCTGGACCGTGAACTGCTCACCCCCGGGGAGTTGCGCCAAAATGTAATGACCGATTTCCTGGCTGATTACTCTCTCGAGGAAGCGCGGGATGATTCCGCAATTCTCACCGTCTTTGGTCTGCTAGAGCCCGGATTCGATCTCATGGCTTTTTATAAAGAATTATATAGCGAGCAGATTGCTGGTTATTACGATGATGAATTGGAAGAGATGTTCGTGGTGAAGGGCAGAGGCTTTGGCGGGCAGGAAAGCAGCACCTATGCCCATGAATATGTGCATGTGCTGCAGGATCAAACCTTTGATATCTCGGAAGGTCTGAAGTTCAATCCGGACGATTGCAAAAAAGACTCCGAGCGATGCCTGGGTGTGCAAGCGTTGATCGAAGGTGATGCCAGCGTGACCGAGCAAGCATGGGTTTCCACATATGCAAGTGAGCAGGATCGACAGGAGATTTCCGACTTTTACAGCGCCTTCTCCAGCCCGGTTTATGATTCTGCCCCAACTTTCATGCAGCAAGATTTCTTATTTCCCTATCGCTATGGTGCGGAATTTATTTATTCCCTGCGTGACCACGGCGGCTGGGATGCAGTCAATGCTGCCTATCTCAACCCCCCGGTTTCCGCTGAACAAATACTGCACCCGGAACGATATCCGGAGGACAAGCCACTTCTGGTGGAAATGGCAGACCTGTCAAATGTTCTCAATCCGCCGTGGCTGGAGATCGACCGTGGGGTGATGGGGGAATGGTACCTGTATTTGATCCTGGCACATGGATATCTACCTGAAATCCGCCAACCGGATACGAATGCCCGCGCTGCTGCAACAGGCTGGGGCGGGGATGCATATGCTGTCTATCAAAAAGGCGCAGGCGGACCAACCCTTTATACCCAGAAGATAGTCTTCGAGACAGAAACGGATGCGGTGGAGTTCCAGGAGACTGCGGCTGCTTATGGTGACAGCCGCTGGGGAATTGCCGAGGTATCCAACAGCAGCCGCAAGGATTGGGTAACTGATACCGAAGCTGCGATCCTCCTGCGGGAAGGCAGCAGTATCTATTGGATTGTTTCACCTGACAGCGAAATCGCCAATAGTATACTTGCTGAGCTTACACGACAACCATGAGCTTGAATATCTCCCGCATTAAACTGCTGTGTTTCGATGTGGATGGCACTCTCGCGGATACTGACGATGAGATGGTTCACAAACTCGCCAGCCGGTTTACTTTCATCAAACTGGTCTTTCCCTCCTGGAATGAACAGACCTTTACCCGCCGTGTCATCATGGGTATCGAAACACCCGCTAACCTGGTCTTCAATCTCCCTGACCACCTGGGTCTGGATGATGAGATCGTCTGGCTCATCCAACGATTCAACCGGATGGGGATTGGCAAGCGCAAACCACCCTTCTGGCTCATCAACGGTGTTCTGCCCATGCTGGATGCGCTCGCACTGCATTACCCGATGGCAGTCGTCTCCGCCCGTGATGAGAACGGTACCCGCGCTTTCTTAGATCATTTCTCCCTAGCGCCCCGTTTTCAGTCCATCATCACTGGCCAGACCTGCCCACACACCAAACCCTACCCGGATCCGATCTTCGAAGCCGCCCGCCTGGCTGGTGTGCGACCAGATGAATGCCTGATGATCGGCGATACCACCGTGGATATTCTTTCTGCGCGCCGCGCCGGGGCACAAAGCATTGGTGTACTGTGCGGTTTCGGCCAGGAAAATGAGCTGAGTAAAGCTGGTGCAGACCTCATCCTGCCGCAAACTGCCATGCTCAGTGATTTGCTGCTGGGCTCTTGAACCCTGCGTTATAATGACACTATCATGCCCAATCAATTCAATAACATCACGGTTTATTGCGGCTCGGCGGATGACCTCCAACCAGTTTATCACCTGGCTGCCCGGCAGTTGGGTTGCCTGCTGGCGCAAAAAAATATCCAGCTCATTTATGGCGGCGGCAAGACCGGACTGATGGGTGTGCTGGCCGACAGCGTGCTTGCAAATGGCGGAAAGGTCATCGGCGTCGTACCCGAAAACCTGAATCAGTCGCAACTCATCCATTCCGGGTTAACCAGCATTGAGCTGACCCCGGATATACAGACCAGGCAGCGCCGCATGATTGAAATGGCAGATGCATCCATTGCCATGCCAGGTGGATTCGGTACCTTGTACGAACTGCTTGAATCTCTCACCTGGGCACAGATTGGCATGCACCACAAACCCATCGGTGTGCTTAATACCAATGGATATTTTGACCCGCTCACTGTGCTCTTCGAGCACGCCATGAATGAAGGCTTCATTTACCCGGAGCACCGCGATCTGCTGGCTGTGGCCGATACTCCTGAAGCATTGTTAGCCGCATTGGCTGCATACACCCCGCCTGTCACATTGTCCCGCTGGGTGGATCGTAGCTAACTAGAAGGTAAATTCTTGGGGAAACCCTTGCCCGATACTATCATTCTATCCGGTCAGCAACGCGCTGAAATTTCCACCCGGAAAATTTCCATACAAGATATATCAGCAATTCACCAGGGAGTTAAAGATATCCAGTTTGCCGCCCTTTGTCTTGATCCGCAAGGAACTTCCTGACGGTGTGAATGAAATCCTCCACCCCTGTGTAGGCAGCCACTCTTATACCCGGCATACTATTCCCCGTCAGCATCTTGGATACTTTCACACCATCCTTGTAACCGCAGAGAACCGGCTTGCCAATTCCCAGCGCATAAGCGATTTCATAACCCACGCCGTGCGAAGGAGTGCTCACTTCCGCAACAACGACATCACAGCCATCCAGCCACGCAATATCCCGTTGGTATACCTCATCAGCTGAAACCTGGGCTTCCTCAATCAGCACGCTGTCATCTGCCAGGATGGCCGTTGGCACAGCATGTCCATCCGCTTGCAGCGCAGCCACAATGGCCTGATACGCCGTTTGATCGGTACGACCACCAGTAATGGAGCAAGAAAAGTAGATATTCATCAGTTGGAGATGTGGATGCCCGTCTCATCCATCCGCTCTATGCACACCAAAGAGTGGATGGGCACATTCAAGAAAGCCAGCTTGTCCCGTCCGCCCTCGAAACTCTTTTCGATCAGGGCTCCCACACCCACAACCTCAGCCCCGGCGGCTTGCGCTAGGCGCACTAATCCCAATATGGTAGCCCCTGAAGCTAAAAAATCATCAATGATCAGCACCCGTTCTCCGCGGCTTAAATATTCAGGCGAGACAATCAACTCGGTTATAACGCCTTTGGTGTGGGAAGGAGCTGTGGTCAGGTAGACCGTATCCGGCATGGTGATGGGTTTCGTCTTGCGCGCATACACTACCGGGATATCCAGGTGGCGCGCCGTCATCAGGGCTGGGGCAATTCCGGAGATCTCCGCGGTCAGCACCCGGGTGGGTTTCACGTCCGCGAAGAATTTTGCGAACTCCTTACCGCATTCATCCATTAATGAGGGGTCCACCTGGTGGTTGATGAAACTATCCACCTTCAAAATACCCCTGCCCAGGTTAAAGCCTTCCTGGATAACTTTATCTTTAAGCGCCTGCATGGGAACCTCCCGGGAGTGAAATAGTATGGACAATTTTACAACACACCATCGACAATCAACAAGTGCGTTTGTGTTAGAATCAAAATCAATATGCATAATTTGATCCTTGCATCCAACTCCCCACGCAGGAAGGAACTGCTAGCGCTGACCGGCATGCCTTTTACCACCATGCCGGTTGATGTGGATGAGACTGTCTGCCCTGGCGAAGCCCCGACAGCCTGTGCGGTTCGCCTTGCTGAAGCCAAAGCTTCTGCTGCGTTGAAACTCACCCGTCTCATCACGAATCCTTCCGATAGCCTGATCATCGCCTCGGATACCATTGTGGAATACCAGGGTCGCATTTACGGCAAACCCGTTGATGCCGTGGATGCTCTGCGGATGCTCACTGAGTTGCGCGGAGACACGCACTCCGTGCTGACCGCCATCACACTCACTGAATCAGCCAACGATCGCACGGTCACAGACCTGTGTGAGACCGCTGTGCCCATGCGCAATTATTCCGAAGTTGAAATGAATGAATACATCATCACTGGCGATTCGCTGGATAAAGCAGGCGCCTATGCCATTCAACACCCCGGTTTCAAGCCAGTCGAGCATCTGCGCGGCTGTTATGCCAGTGTGATGGGGCTGCCACTTTGCCACCTGACGCGCGCACTGGCAGCTTTACAAATATTTCCTCCGGCAGATGTCCCGGCCGCGTGCCAGGCTCGATTATCCTACTGTTGCCCTGTTTATGCGTCCATTCTGACCGAATTCACGGTCAAACGGGAGAATTAAAATGAAATTTTGGCGAGTTGCGTTGATTCTTTCCCTCATCCTCACAAGCTGCAGCGCTTCCAATGGCGCCTCTCCTTCCCAGCCTGACCTGACAGCCATATCTCCCCTTCCCACTGCGGAGATACTCACCACCCGGGTGCCTGATCCCGAATCAGCTGCAGCAACATTTCTGGATGCCTGGAAAGTGGAAGATTACCCCAAAATGTACAGCCTGTTGACCAATATCAGCAAGGACGCCATTTCACTGGAAGATTTCGTGGCAAAATACAACGACACTGCCATCAATATGTCTTTACAGAACATTGATTATTCCATTCTATCCACCCTCACCAACCCAACCAACTCACAGGTTGCTTACCAGGTCACCTATCATACAGTATTGTTGGGAGATATCGTGCGCGAGATGACCATGCGCCTGGACCAGGACAAAGGGTACTGGCTGGTACAGTGGGAAGATGGATTGATCTTGCCTGAATTGGCAGGGGGCAACCACCTGTCGCTGGATTACAAGATTCCTGCCCGAGGTAACATTTACGACCGTAACGAAAAAGCCATTGCCGCGCAAACGGATGCGGTCGCGCTGGGTGTGGTGCCAGCATATATTAATGCCGAATCGGAGGATGCCGTTATCAACATCCTTTACCGACTCACCGGCATCCCAGCGCCGTGGATACGATCGCTTTATACTGGTTTTGAAAATTACTACATCAACGTGGGTGAGACCACTGCTGATCTGTATAACCAGTACTCAGGGGCACTCGCTCAATATAGCGGTGTGGAAGTAACCCCTTACAACACCCGCCTGTACTATAGCGGCGGTGTTGCACCCCAAACCATTGGCTATGTCCAGCAGGTTCCGGCCGAGGATCTGGAATCTTACCGCCGTAAGGGCTACATGGGGGATGAGAAGGTGGGAGTTTCCGGGTTGGAAAAGTGGGGCGAAGAGTACCTGGCTGGCAAACATGGCGGCAACCTTTATGTTATAGACCCCAACGGTCAGATAGTCACCCGCATGGCTTCTGCTGAACCGGCCTCTTCTCAATCCATATACACCACCCTGGATAAAGACTTGCAGATTGGAGCACAGCAAGCCATGGCCGGTTTCACAGGTGCGGCAGTTGTGATCGAACGGGATACCGGCCGGGTGCTGGCGATTGTTTCCGCCCCAGAGTACGACCCGAATCTCTTTGACCCTTACAACGCCAATTTCCAGTTCCTGGGGAATATGCTCTCTGATACCCGCCAGCCGCTGGTCAACCGCGCCACCCAGGGTCAATACCCGCTGGGTTCGGTGTTCAAGCTCATCACTGCAGCAGCAGCGCTGGAAAGCAAACAGTTTACAAACGACACAACCTACAACTGCACCCATCAGTTTACTGATCTGGCAGGCATTACTCTGTATGACTGGACTTATGAAAAGGAGTTCCCTGAAAGCGGGGTGTTGAACTTGCAAGGCGCTCTCATGCGCTCCTGCAACCCGTGGTTCTGGCATATCGGGTTGCTTCTCTACCAGGTTGGCCTTACCACAACTGTGCCTGAAATGGCCCGTGCTTTCGGTCTGGGTACCGAGACAGGCATCGGTCAGATTGCAGAGGACGTGGGTTATGTGCCAAATGCCGCCACCGAAGGTGATGCGGTTCAGCTGGCCATCGGGCAGGGAGAATTGCTGGTTACCCCGCTGCAAGTGGCGCATTTCGTTGCTGCCATCGGAAATGGCGGCACCCTGTACCGCCCGCAAATCATTGAAAAAATCACTCCACCCAACGGAGATCCCACTCTGGTGTTCAGCCCCGAAGTGCAGAGCAGGCTGCCTATCTCACCCGAGAACCTGAAGATCATTCAGGATGGCATGTACGATGTGATAAGGAACACCCGCGGTACCGCCAACCGAACCTTCTCAGGCATGGATACACCCATCTATGGCAAAACAGGCACCGCCCAGAATAATCCAGGCGAAAAGCCCCATGCCTGGTTTGCTGGTTATACTGACAAGCGCGACCCGGATAAACCCGATATTGCCGTTGTAGTTTTAGTGGAAAATATAGGGGATGGCTCGGAGTATGCTGCGCCCATCTTCCGCCGCATTCTGGAATTGTATTTCAACGGCAGTATTAGCCGCCGTTACCCGTGGGAATCCACTTTTTACATCACCGCCACTCCCACCCTGCCGCAGACGCCCACCCCTGAGGTAACCCCCACACCCAAGAAGCGTTAGTTGAGAATGGAAATCGTCGCTGGTGTTGTGATCCGCTGTCAATCCGGGTTCTATCATGTGAATACTCCCGGAGGAAGATATATCTGTCAGCTGCGCGGAAAGCTGAAGCGCAACCGCTTTGACAGCGATATCCTCGCTGTCGGTGACCGGGTGAATATTTCCATCCACGCACAGGACGCAGGCATGGTGGAAGAGATCCTGCCACGCGTCAGCCTGCTCGCCCGCATGGACCCCACCCCAAAAGGGGTGTATCGCCAGATCCTGCTCGCCAACGTGGAGCAGATTGTACTCATCTTCGCCTGCGCAGACCCGGAACCGCATTTGCGGATGCTTGATCGTTTTTTGGTGATCGCCGAGAAGCAGCAAGTCCCCGCGTTGATTGTCTTTAATAAGGTGGATCTGGTCGGCTTGCCTGTTGCCGAAGAACATTTTGGCTACTACCGCGATATCGGTTATCCCGTCTTGTTCACATCAGCCAAAGATGGCACTGGCATCCCGGATTTAAAAAGCCGCCTTTCTGGCAGGTTGAATGCTTTCACCGGCCCATCCGGAGTGGGCAAATCAACCCTGCTTAACCACATCCAGCCCGGCCTGGGGTTGGCCGCACGCGAGATCAGCGATGCCACAGGTAAAGGCAGGCACACCACTGTGGTGCGCGAAATGTTCACGTTGGAAGGGGGCGGTTTCGTGGTGGACACCCCGGGCATCAAAGCCCTGGCGCTGTGGGATACTGAGCCCGAAGAGCTGGACGGCTATTTCCCGGAGATCGCCCCGCTGGTGCAGGATTGCGCCTTCAATGACTGCGCGCATCGCTCCGAAAGCGAATGCGCGGTGAAAGCGGCAGTAACCGATGGCCGCATCCACCCCTCTCGCTATGAATCGTATTTACGATTAAGGTTTGGGGAATAAATTATTGTGCCATTGTAGGGGCGAACGGCCGTTCGCCCCTACTGTTATTTACTTCTTCTTGTTCTTACCCACAACCATTGAGAGCACAAAACTCACCACGCTGATGACCAATGCACCCAGCACGGCCGTCCAGAAGCCGTCCACTTGGAACTGCAACCCGAACAGGTTGGCCAGGTAATCGGTCGCCAGTAGCATCAGCGCATTGGCAATGAATGTGAACAGCCCCAGCGTGACCACATACAAACCGCAGGTGAGAAAAGAGAAGACCGGCTTAATAATGGCGTTCACCAGCCCAAATATCAGCGCCACCAGCAAAATGGTGACCCATTTGTTCCCGCCCACAGTAATACCTGGCAGCAGCCAGGCGGTAGCCGCGATTGCCGCAATATTGATGATCCATCTGGTAAGAAATGCTTTCATATCGTCCTCCGTCTATTAATACGCCGCGCATAGCAAATAGTTGCATCCGGCGAGATTTGATACAATTATAAAGTTATTATCATCCAGTTCAATAATAAATCTGATGAACATTCAGTGAGCGAAAATGACAGTCTGGCCTAATAACCCCGTCATCTACGAGATCAACACCTGGGTTTGGCTCAGTGAGCTCAGCCAGCAATATGGGCGGCATTTGACGCTGGGGAATGTACCTCCCGAAGAATGGGCAGCACTGGCGAAGCTGGGACTGGACGCAGTCTGGTTCATGGGTATCTGGGAGCGCAGCCCCGAAGGCGTGCGTATCTCCTCCGACCATGTCGGATTGCAGCATGAATTCCGTGCCGCCCTGCCTGATTTCATCCCGGCGGACAATCTTGGTTCAGCCTATTGCGTCCGCCGCTTCGAGGTGGATGAGCGTCTGGGTGGAAAGGCTGGACTGGCAACTGCACGTCAAGAGCTTGCTGTGCGCGGCATTCGCGTCATACTGGATTTCGTGCCCAACCACGTGGCACGCGATCACCCCTGGGTACTAGATCATCCTGAATACTTCATCCAGGGTACCCGGCGGGAAATGCTGGCATCACCCCGCGAATTCTTCGAATCAGCCGGGCGCGTCATCGCCTTTGGTAAGGACCCCAACTTTCCAGCCTGGGAAGATGTAGCCCAGGTGGACGCTTTCAATTCCGGTTACCGGCAAGCAGCCATGTACACCCTTGCAGAGATCGCCAGTCAGTGTGATGGCGTGCGTTGTGATATGGCCATGTTATTGCTTGACCGCATCTTCAACCCACTTTGGGGCAAACGCACAACCCCACCACTGGCACAGGGCTTCTGGAACCAGGTGATTCCCGCTACACTCAAATTCAATCCAGATTTCATTTTCATCGCTGAAGCTTACTGGGGTACCCGGCTAGACTTATTACAGGCTGGTTTTTCTTACTGCTACGACAAGGAACTTTACGACCTGCTGTTGAAAGCAGATGCAGCCACCATTGAAAAGCAAGTACAAACAGATTCTTCCACGCCGGGTGTAGTGCGTTTCATTGAAAACCACGATGAACTGCGCGCAACCAGTGTCTTCTTGGAGGATAAGGCGCGTGCTGCCGCAGTTATTCTTTCCACCCTGCCCGGAGCGTGCCTTTACCACCAGGGGCAATTTGAAGGTCGGCGGCTGCGTCTGCCCGTCTTCCTGCGACGTTGGATGGATGAACCTACCAACTTGAAGATGGAGCAGCTTTACCATATGCTGGTCCCGCTGGCCGCTTTGCCAATGCGGAAGCACGGCAACTGGCGAATGTGCATGCATCATGGCTGGCCCGATAACCAGACACATGCCAGCCTGCTATGCTGGACTTGGCATCACCACGATGAAATTCTGCTGACAGTCGTTAATTATTCCCCTCGGCCAGCGCAGGGATTGGTCACCCTGCCCTGGGCTGCACCCGGACACGGCGATTGGTTAATCGAGGATCTCATTAAAGGCGATTCGAATTATCGCTCTTCGGCAGACCTGTTCATGCATGGCTACTTTGTGGACCTGCCCGGCTGGGGTTTCCACCTGCTGCGTTGTACACCGGATTGATCACCCTGGTCTTTCATTAATTACAGGGGCGGATGTTATACTATTAATGCCATGTCCAACTCCATAGTCATCCTCGATTTTGGATCCCAATACACACAGTTGATTGCCAGACGGGTGCGTGAGCTATCCGTCTATTGCGAGATGCTCCCCTGGGATGCAGACGCTGCCAGAGCATTGTCTCTGCAACCTGCCGGCTTCATCCTCTCCGGCGGACCATCCTCAGTGTACGTTGAAAAAGCCCCCTTCATCCCATCTTATGTACTGGAATCCAGACTGCCGGTGCTGGGTATCTGTTATGGGTTGCAAGCCCTCACCCACGCACTGGGCGGGCGGGTGGCTGCCAGCGCGGAACGGGAATATGGCCTGGCTGCCATCCACGTGGATGCTGCCAACCCGCTACTGCCCGAGGGCAGCCAGCAGGTGTGGATGTCACATGGTGACCGCATCGAGCAGATGCCGCCCGGTTTTGATCGGCTTGCTTCCTCCCCCAACAGCCCGATCGCAGCCATGAGTGACGAAAAACGTAAATACTACGGTGTGCAATTCCATCCAGAAGTGCGCCACACTCCCGGCGGACAGGATCTGTTGCGCCGGTTTGTGCTGGATATCTGCAATGCAACTCCCGACTGGACTCCGGAATCCATCATCCAGGCCAGTGTTGATCGCATCCGCCAGCAGGTGGGCAGCCAGCGCGTGCTCTCCGCGGTCAGCGGTGGCGTGGATTCTAGCGTGGCTACCGCCCTGGTGCACCATGCTGTCGGTGACCAACTCTCCGCGGTATTCATCAACCACGGTCTGCTGCGCCTCAATGAGCAGTCCCAGGTGGAGGAAGCTTTTCGCCGCAATATTAAGCTCAACCTGGTCACAGTGGATGCTCGCAAAGTCTTCCTTTCAGCCCTAGCCGGTGTGACTGACCCGGAACAAAAACGCCGCATCATCGGCGAAATCTTCATCCGCCAGTTCGAAGCTCAAGACCGTGTTTTAGGCTCCCCACCATTCCTGGTGCAGGGCACCATCTACCCGGACGTCGTGGAGTCCAGCGCGCCAGAACGCAATAAAGGGGCTCGCATCAAGACCCACCATAACGTCGGCGGTTTGCCCAAGGACATCAACTTCAAACTAATCGAACCGCTGCGTTACCTGTTCAAAGACGAGGTACGGCGCGTAGGTGAAGCATTAGGGCTGCCACACGAATTGGTCTGGCGTCAGCCTTTTCCTGGCCCGGGGTTGGCGGTGCGCTGCCTGGGTGAGTTGACCGAGAAGCGCCTGGACACCCTGCGCCACGCGGATGCCATCTTTACTGCTGAGCTGGAACAATCCGGTCTGCTCAACCTTGCCGGTGGGGATGATCTCTCAGCCGCGCAGGCCTTTGCCGTGCTGTTGCCGGTACGTTCTGTGGGAGTGATGGGCGACCAACGCACCTACCAGGAAACGGTGGTGCTGCGTGCAGTATCCACCGATGATTTTATGACCGCTGGCTGGACGAAACTGCCGTATGAACTGCTCGGCAAGATCTCTAACCGCATCGTCAACGAGGTAAAAGGGATCAACCGGGTCGTGTATGATGTGACCAGCAAACCGCCGGCCACAATCGAATGGGAATAAGGAGGATAATATGGATTACGGCGAGGTATTAAGCAGAGCATGGAAGATCATCTGGAGAAACAAAGTATTGTGGATCTTCGGCATCATGGCCAGCTTTGGGGAAGGCGGAGGAGGAGGAAACGGCGGCAGCAATTACTCCACCAACAGCGGTCAGACCTCTTTCAACGTCCTACCCCCCGGGTGGGCTGATTTCTTCAGCAATGTAGCCCGGTTTTTTGAAAATATACAGTGGTGGGGCTGGGTCATAATGGTTGCAGGTATATTTATCCTGATGGTCTTTGCGGCTGCGCTGGCAACCATTGGAGAAGCTGGCCTTGTACGTGGTACCAAGCTAACCGAGGATACTGCGGAAAAGCTGCGTTTTGGCCCGCTTTTCAGCGAAAGCAAACACTACTTCTGGCGTATCTTCTTGTTAAAATTCCTAGCAGGTTTGGTTATCTTCATTCTTGTCATCCTCCTCTTGTTGCCTTTCATCGTGTTTGTAATTGCCGCCGAAGTAGATATTGCCGTTCTTTGGGTATTTATTGCTATGTTTTTCCTTCTTTTATGCTGTTTGATTGTGCCTATCTCATGGGTACTCAGTATTATTATCCGGCAATCCATCAACGCAATCGTAGTGGAGGATGTGGGGATTTTTGCCGGTCTCAAGCGTGGCTGGCTGGTTTGCCGGCGTCACCCGGGACCTAACCTTGTAATGGCGCTCATCATGGGTATTGGCGCAGGAATCGTCAATTTAGTAATATCCATTCCGGCGATGTTGGCATTCCTGCCAATCCTATTTCACCTTATTTCAGGCAACCTGGAAGGGTTGACCTCTGCGGCCGTTATTTCGTTGGTTCTGTGCTGCGCGTACCTCCCGGTGCTCTACCTGCTGAGTGGCATTTTGACCGCTTTTACCCGCTCTGCCTGGGCGCTCACCTACCTGCGTCTCACGCGCCCACCGGCTGATATGCCATTGATGCCGGTTGAGATTCTGCCAGAATCCAAGCCTGAACGATGAAACGGCTATTCCTGCTCATCCTGCTGTTCGTAATACTGCTCCCCGGGCAGGCTGCCGCCCAGGATGGTGCAGAAGCCGTTATCTTTGCCCCTGACCTGACGGAATTTCCCATCATCCAGACCTATCTTAACCTGCACAACGCAGACGGCTCCTTTATCAACGGTATCACAGCGGACAGCGTGTCCATTCTTGAAGATGGGAAAGCCATCCCTGTCAGTTCCTTGCATGAGCAGCGCATCGGTGTGCAAACCACGGTGGTCATCAATGCCGCGCCGACATTTGCCAACCGTAACACCCTGGGGATCACCCGTTACGAATATATCGTGGAATACCTGAACCTGTGGGCGGCTCGACAGAAAGAAACCAACCTGGATGACTTAAGCCTGATCACCAACTCCGGCATCCGCCAGCTGAACCTCAAGGATGTGCTTTCCTGGCAAACTGCCTTCGTTGGGTATCAGCCGGACCTGAAGAACGCCAAACCCTCGCCCGATTTGCTCGGTCAGGCGGTGGATATTGCCCTGGGGTACTCGTCCCCCACCATCACGGAAAAAGCCATCCTGTACATTACTCCCCTGCCCGAATTTGAACTTGGGGCAGTGCTGCAGGATGTGATCAGCCGCGCGAATCAGGCTGGCACCCACATCTTTGTCTGGATGATCACCTCAAAAACCATGTTTGCCGACCCACGCGCGGAGGAGCTACGCCAACTGGCCATCCAGACAGGCGGGATATTCACCGCCTTCTCGGGTACCGAGGAAATGACGCCCATCAGCACTATGCTGGAGCCATTGCGCTCCATTTACCGGGTGGAATATCGTTCCACCATTAACACCAGCGGACAGCACAACCTGGCCGGGCAGATTCTCCTGAGCCAGCAGATCGTCACCTCCCTGCCGGTTCCGTTCAAGGTCACCGTACAACCGCCTAACCCCATCTTCGTCTCGCCCCCAACCCAGATCATCCGCTCCACTACCGTCACCAAAGGCGACCAGCTTAATTCCCTCTCGCCTGGCAGCCAACCCATCGAGGTGATGGTCGAATTCCCCGATGGTCATAAACGTGGGCTGTCCTCCGCCACCCTGTTTGTGGATGGTGAAAAAGTGGCTGTCAACCATGTTGCGCCCTTCGAGCGATTTGAGTGGGATATCAGCGGCTACAAGGCAGATGGCCGCCATACTGTTCAGGTGGAAGTGACTGACGAGCTGGGGTTGACCAGCCTCAGCCGCGAGCTGCCGGTTGACGTGGTGATCGTCCTGCCTGCCATCAACCGCTGGGCTGATTTTATGAATGGCGGCGGTATCTATTTGCTGTTGGGGCTGATCTTCGTGACCGGAGTAGCCAGCACTCTCCTGGCCATCCGCCTGCGGGAACGCCGCCGAGCTGAATCCCCAACTGAACCTCGCAAGGTTCCATCTGCCCGCTCAAAAGAGAAAACCCGCGCGATTACGCCTGGCTTTAAATATAAGCCGGTCTCGACATCCAAAGGCGCCACACTGGCGCTTGTCACTCGCGATTTCCAATCCGCCACTGGATATGATATCCCGCTGGGTGAACGCAAGTTCACCATTGGCTCCGACCGCTTCCTGGCAGATGTGGTGTTGAATGCTGACGATGTCGAATCTCGGCATACTCTCATCTGGCGCGACACCTCCGGCCATTATTATACTTCCAATGCCATCCCCGCCGCTGTGACTCTGGTCAACGATATCCCTGTCCCTGAAGGCGGGATGCTGCTTAAACAGGATGATCTGGTAACCATCGGTTCAGTGGTCTACCGTTACCACGAATACCCAGTTCACAGCAGCCATTAATCTAATAATAAAAGGAATCCATGGAGGCGGATCCCGTTGTGACAGTATTCCGCGATTTATATGGCTCCGGCGATAGAATACATTAAATAAATTTTAGCATTAACAATACAGTCCCGCACATAAAAGCCGCATTTAGTCCGACAAAAATCAGCAAGGTATGCCAACCTGTTTCCTTACTAAATACTTTTACACCTTCAGGACGTTTGCGTATTGACCTAGTCAGCCAGACTATAAGTGACAAAATGAAACCATAAATAAAAATAGAACTGACACCTTTCATTAAAGCATCAATAATTTGAGCGATTAAACCAGACTGGGGGGCTTCCATTGGGTTATGCATGCTGGTCCAACAAACTAACCCGCCCATCACTAGACCAAATAACAAAGCACGCCAAAAGAAATTTGGGTATTTCTTCTTTAGGTCAATGTTTTTTATTGCATCAGGAATGCGGTCTTGATTTTCTAAACTAACAATGGTTGTCTGTATGTCTTTGTGGCAATGTTTACAAAATATTGCATAATCCTGGATTAGTTCAGCACAATATGGGCATTTGTTCATGTGACCTCCTATGTTTAATTTGATGTAATAATCGCTCCCATCCATCAATTCAATACCCTCTGCTTATTGGGATAGAATAATTACACCATGAACATCGAATAAAAGCAATTATTTTTAGCTGGGAATGGATTGCAAATGGATGAACCGCCACTGTTAGCCCATCTTGACCATCCCTGCCACTTGGGGTAGAATCTATGAGCTAAATTTATTAGCCCCCGTAGCTCAATGGATAGAGCGCCTGCTTGCGGAGCAGTAGGTTGGGCGTTCGAGTCGCCCCGAGGGCACAATTGGGTGGAGCGGGATTCCGCTCCTATTTATTTAACTGGAAAGTCCTATGAACAATTCTGATATTCAAATCCTGTTATCCAACGATGACGGTATCCGCTCACCCGGCCTGTGGGCTGCCGCTGAAGCGCTCTCCTGCCTCGGTTTTGTCACCGTGGCTGCCCCGCGTGACCAGTGGTCTGGCGCCGGCCGCAGCCACCCCAACCATACCGATGGCAGTATCGAACTGGTAACCTTGAACATCCACGGCAAAGAATGGACGGCTTACGCCGTCAATGGCACCCCAGCCCAGAATGTTGCCCATGGAGTGCTGGAGATCTGCCCCCGCAAACCTGACCTGGTGGTCTCCGGTATCAACTATGGCGAGAATGTCGGTTCCGGCACGGCCATCTCCGGCACTGTTGGCGCTGCGCTGGAAGGGGCGGCCTTCGGCATCCCTTCACTGGCCATTTCATTGCAGACTCCCGAAAGCTATAACCACTCCTATTCGCTGGATATCGACTTCTCATCCGCCAGGCATTTTGTCACCCTGTTTGCCAGGCTCCTGCTCAACCATCAATTGCCGAAAGACGTAAATGTTCTCAAAGTGGATATTCCTGATAATGCCACCCCGGCCACACCCTGGCGCGTTACCCGTGTGGGCATGAATTCGTATTACCACGTTTCCCTGCCAAAACGCGAACGCTGGGAAGACCCCAACCCAATGCTGTATACCATCCAGTATGAAGAAGAAGCGCTTGACCCGCAGTCGGATGTTCACGCCCTGCGGGTGGAACGCGTGGTCTCCGTCACCCCGATCAGCCTGGATATGACCTCCCGCGTCAGACTGACCGACCTGGATTCCTTGCTGCGCGCCAGCACTGCAACGGATCTCAAAGACTGCGGCCCGGAATGATCTGCATTGCTGTTGATTTCATGACGGTCATGGGTTCACCATGACCGTCATGCTTTTATTATCCCGGTTGATCGTGACCAATGGGCTTGTCACAGTGAGTTCATGTTGCTATCATAAGGTCAGAATAATCAACCAATATTAAAAGAGGAGATCAGAAAATGGCTGAAAACCAAAACCCCGTTGTCAAGAACAACCGCCCTAATTTAGTGGGCGGACTGATCCTTATATTGATCGGCGTGCTTTCGCTGCTCGCCAACTTCCTGTCTGACACTCCCTATGCGCTGTGGTTCCTGCCCGCCCTGGGTGTGGTCTTCCTGGCATCCGGCATCATCGCTGGTAAACGCGGACTACTTATCCCGGGCGGCATCATCCTTGGAATCGGCTGCGGCGTTTTAGCTTCAGAAACGTTCTTTAAAAATGTCACCGGCGAAGAAGAGGGCGGCATCATCCTGGTTGCTTTTGCCTGTGGTTGGGCGCTCATCACCCTGCTTTCCCTGGTCGTGAAAGATGGCGACAATAGCAAGGTCATGTGGTGGCCGCTGATTCCCGGTGGCGTTCTCGGCGTCGTCGGCGCGGCTTTATTACTGGGTGAGGCCGGAAAAGTAGCCCTCGAGTATCTTGGACAGGGATGGCCGGTCATCATGATCGCAGGCGGACTGTACCTGATCCTGCGCCGCCGCGATATCCAGAACAAGTAATCATCCCCTCATCCACGATAACCTTCCCCCGATAACCGGGGGATTTTCTGGTTAAATCCGGTATGTGTCGAACCTGGTTATACCTCCACACAAATCTCTCCTATAGTTGGCAGCTATACGATATAACTCACGTGAATAATGGTTTTCACCCGCGGTGTCCTCTATCCCACAAGGATCTGTTGCTGCTCCACCACCGCCAGGGGAGAGAACAGGCGGACATGTGCTTCGATTTTTCGCATCTGCTCCTCCACCGCTTTCACCGGGACAACCGGCGGGGCATCTCAACCCGTAAGGACGACCTATAACGGGCTGCCTGGTATCACACCCAGCACAGTGCCTGGTCTGACAGGCCATCCTACGGGCAGCAGCAGATCGCCCCGACAATACCAAAATGGGCTGAAACCGGGATAGATTGGTGCGATCATCGGGCAATTCAAATCCAAGTCATTTCTCCCTCCCCTCCTGGGGGAGGGTTGGGGAGAGGGCATTTGTGATTCTTTCCAACACACCATCCAGGTCCTGGAGCACCTCAGCATTCCAAAACCGGATGAGCTTGTATCCATTTTCCTCAAAAAAGGCGGTACGGCTTTGATCATATTCAACCTGGTTGCCATGCTGACTTCCATCCACCTCGATGATCAACCTTGTTTCAGCACAGGAAAAATCCGCGATGAAGTTTCCAATCACCGTTTGACGTTTGAATTTATATCCATACAGGCGGCGATTGCGAAGTTGTCCCCACAACCTGGCCTCAGCGGGCGTCTGCTGTTTGCGGAGATCTTTTGCGCGCAGGATTAATTCGGGCGATTTGGAGATATGTCTATGATTTTGCATGATATACCCTCTTTCCAATTACCCTCATCCCAACCTTCTCCCTTTTAGGGAGAAGGAGAAAACGCGCAGCGGAGGAAATTTCATCAACAGAGTTGTCCTCTATCCCACAAGGATCTTTTGCTGCTCCACCACCGCCAGGGGAGAGAACAGGTGGACATGCGCTTCGATTTTTCGCATCTGCTCCTCCACCGCTTCCGCTGGGACACCCGGCGGGGCATAGGACACATAGAGGACGTGGGTGGTCAGCGGCGTGATCGGCGAGCGGTTGTCCTGCCCGTAGATGATCGAGCAGCACACGCCATCCGCATCCCGCATCAGCATATCCCCCGGGCGCATGGTCTTGACTTCCCCATTCATCTGGACAATCTCATCCCCATCACGCGACACGTCAAAGCGGATCGTCCCGGTCAGTTTGTCCGCATCGTGCCCGGCGGTCAGCACCTGTGTATCCACTTCAGCAGCAAAATTGGCATCCACCAGGGGAGAGACATTGGGCAGGCTCTTCCCTTTCAGCACGAGCGATTCAAGCTGCAACTGAACATGGTAGGTCTTGTTGAACTTCGTGTAATAGCAGTCATAGGCTGCCATCACCGGCAGGGCCAGGAAATCTGGCCGGGTGAAGCCGGTATAGCGCTGCCGCAAGGTGGATTCAACCTCCCGTTTGAGGGCATCCAGCCGGGGGGCGGATTGGGTGTTATCGGCACCCGAAAGCTCAAGCAAGCCGATCATGGCTCCGGGATGGGTCGTGTGCCAATGCTCTGAAGCTAAAATGGATAGCATGGGGATATTATAGCCAGAATGGCTGGTGGGGGATGGGGACGACAATAGGTGCGTTGCTTCCGCACCCTTGTATCTTAGTTCTCAATAGGAACTCCGACCAGTGTACCCCACTCTGCCCATGATCCATCATACAAACGGGCCTTGGTGTAGCCGAGCAGATAGGTCAATACAAACCAGGTATGGTTGGAACGTCCGCCAACGATACAGTACGAGATTGCTTCCTTATCTGAAGTAACTCCGTTGTTGTTATATAAGACTTGCAGTTCTTCAACCGATTTAAATGTTCCATCCTCTTTGAGCGTCATATCCCAGGGAATATTGACCGCACCGGGGATATGCCCACCGCGCTGGCTGGCTTCTGCTTCATATTTCCAGGAATCCCACAACTCACCATGATATTCTTCGGGTGTTCGGACGTCTACCAAAATGATCTTCGGATCATCAATGGAATCGAGAACCCGGTCACGCAACGCACGAATACTCCAATCCGGTTCTTTGGTAATATAAACTGACTGCATAACGATCGGTATTTCCATCGTCAGTGGACGGCCTTCTGCAATCCACTTCTCGCGGGTCCCATTCATAACCCTCACATCCTCATGGCCATAGATCTTCAAGAGCCAAAAGGCAAAGGTTGCATACCCATTCCGACGAGTACCATAGAGAAGAATGGTCGTTTCTTTCTCTATCCCCGAGCGGGTCAGCAATTCTTCCATTCCCTGCTTGTCTGGTAAATCCTTGCGAATGGGGTGTTGGAAGTCAGTACTCCAACCCCATCCCATTGCACCGGGGAGATGTCCGGAATTGTAATTACTCAAGTCATAACCTACTTCGACAATGCGGACATTGGGTGAAGTGAGGTGCTCGGCGACCCATTGTGTGTCTACAAGGACTTCAGGATGAGCATAATCCAACATATCTGGCTCCTTTGTAAGGTGGCACCTGGCTCACTTTAACCCTTCAGCGTACTCCTCCACCCGATCCAGCCACTCGCCTGCCAGCGCATGGAACAGGTTTGCCTGTTCCACAGAAGCGAAATGCCCGGCACGATCCAGGACGGCAAATGTGCCGCGCGGATAATTCTCCAGGATCTCCCAGGCATCGCGATAACCTACCCAAGAATCCTGTCTGCCCGTGATGATGAGCGATGGAGCCGGGTAGGGTTTGGGGAGCGCATCCACATCAAATGAGAAGGCGTAGTTTTCGGGGATCTCCCTGATCTTTGCTTGAAAGACAGGATCGCCGGTATCAGTCCCAGATTTAATACAGTCCCGTATGTAATCCGCAACCTTGCGATCTTGCACAACGGCGATCTGGAAATAATCCGCCACCTCCGGTTCCAATCCGGAGACAAGCTCCGGGTCTGCCAGCAGGGTAAGGTGGGACGGCACATGCCGTTTTGCTCCCTGTACGATCACGGGGACATCCATCAGCAAGCCATCGATGGACGCTGAGCGGTGAAGGACTATGCCACGAGCAAGATAAGCGCCTAATGAGGCGCCTGCCAGCACGAATCGTTGCCCCGGGATAACCTTGTCAATGAAATCCAGAAGTACCTCCAGCATCTTATCCTGGTCCGTGATCCAATCCATGCCGGGCGTCCTTCCATGACCCGGCATGTCAGGATAGATGCGTTTCCAGCCGTTTCGCTGCTTGAAGAGAGGTTCCATGTCACTGGCGATATGGCGATGGTCAACACCCCAACCATGCAACATAAGGATGGGTCTGCCCTCGCCGAACGACTCATAATAAACCGTGATGTTCTTAAGTTTGCATTCCATATTGAGTTCCTCCTTGATAAATTCAAAACAGCTGCCAAAATATTAATTATACGGACTCTCCTGAGTTTATCAT
>PNON01000034.1 GCA_013824865.1 Anaerolinea sp.
TCTGAGGAGATGAATTGCGCTTTTGTCAATCTCCACCCATTTTTTACAGATGGGAAAGGGGCGCTTCGCAAGGAACTGACCAATGATCATCTGCACCTGCTGGGTGAGGGCTACCGTATTTGGGCGGAAGAGATTAGAAAGATAGTGATGGGCGGATGAGGGAAAAGTTGATGAGTAATCAGTTGATTAGGAATAAGTGATAATTGCCAGGTAAGAATCACTGATCACTTCTCACCGGCCCCTGTTTTCCTATCCATAAGTATGAAAGCTATGTTACAATTTCGCCAGATTGGGGCATGGTGCAATGGTAGCACACCAGACTTTGGATCTGTGGATCTTGGTTCGAATCCAGGTGCCTCAGCCTTAAATAATGGGTAACCCACATCATTAGCAATTACCATAGCAGGCTGTGTCCGGGAGATTCCGGGCATGGTCTGTTGTGTTAAAATAATATTGTATTCAACCGTTTGAGGTATTTATGGAAACGATCGCGTTAATCCTGGCTGCCGGGCAAGGAACCCGCATGAAATCTCAGCTGCCCAAAGTGTTGCACCCATTAATGGGCGTACCGCTGGTGCATTACAGCGTGGAAACAGCGGTAAAGGTGACCGGTAATCAGCCCTATGTGGTTATCGGTCATGGCGCGGAGCAGGTGGTGCAGGCGTTGGGGGAGGAAGTGCATTTTATCACCCAGGAGCAGCAGCTTGGCACGGGCCATGCGGTACTGCAAGCTGAGCAAGCCCTGATGAAATTCGAAGGCCAGGTGTTAGTGATCAGCGCGGATATGCCGCTGCTGAGAGTTGAGACGCTCGCGGCACTGGTGCAAACCCAGGCTGTCAACCCGGGTCCGGTCAGCCTGCTCACAGTTTCCGGGGTGGAATCGCGTGGCTTCGGGCGCATCATCCGTAATGAACAGGGCAGTATTACCGCCATCGTGGAAGAGGCACAGGCTACTCTCCGAGAGCTGGCAGTGCAGGAATACAATGTGGGGGCTTATTGTATCAACGCGCGCTGGCTGTGGGCGGCGTTGAAAAAGGTGAAGAAATCACCCAAAGGTGAATATTACCTGACGGATATCGTCCAGATCGCGGTCGAGGAAGGGCTGCCGGTGCAGGTCAGTGCGGTGGCTGAGCCCGTGGAAGCGTTGGGTATCAACACCCGTCAGCACCTGGCAGAAGCGGAAGCCGCCATGCGGACGCGTATCAACACGCATTGGATGCTCAACGGTGTGACGATGATCGATCCATCCCGGGTGTATATTGAGCCGGGTGTAAAAATGGAGCAAGACTGTACGATATGGCCTGATACCTATATTAAAGGAAAGACCGAAATAGGTACTGGCTGCGAGATCGGCCCGAACACTATCATCGAATCCTGCAAGATTGGCAAGGACTGCCGTATTCTGGCTTCGGTGCTGGAATCCGCCGTGCTAGAAGATCAGGTGGAAATGGGTCCATTCTGCCGATTACGCAAGGGAGCGCACCTGGCATCCCATGTTCATATGGGCAATTTTGGCGAGGTGAAGGATTCTTACCTGGGCGAAGGCACCAAGATGGGCCATTTCTCCTATATTGGCAACGCGCAAATCGCTGGAGATGTTAATATTGGAGCCGGGACAATCACCTGCAATTACGATGGCGTATCCAAACATACTACGATCATTGAAGAGGGTGTATTCATCGGCAGCGATACCATGCTGGTGGCACCGGTGAAGATTGGCAAGGGAGCCACAACCGGGGCTGGCGCGGTGGTCAACCGCGATGTGGCGCCTGGTGAGGTCGTTGTGGGCGTTCCAGCCAGGCCGATCAAGAAAGTAAAATCATGAGTATGCAAACCATTATCATCCTGTTGGCGGTCCTCGTTTTCCTGGACCTGTTCCTAACCCTGATCCGTTTCAGCCTGGTCAACGCACACTTGCCGCGGCTGCTGAATTTGCGTGAAGGGCGCGAAGAGCTGGTGGATCGCACCATCCGCATCATCGAACGGCCGCGCATCCGTGTCAGCCTGAGGACTTCGCAAGCCATCCTGCACCTGCTATTTGGCGCCTTGGCTTTGCTGCTGATCCTGCAGACCATGGTAGAGCCAGAGAGAGATTGGACAAGCGCGGTAGTACTGCTGGCTGCAGGCATCCTGCTGGTAATGGGTGAAGCGTTGCTGGAGAGGCTGGCGCTGGCTAACCCGGAAGCCTGGTCAATGCGCTTGGGCGGATTTGGCTTGCTGGTGGATATCCTGTGCATACCGCTCACCGCGCTGGTGGTGCGGCTTTCCGGGCAGGCGAACATCACCATGCAGCAATTCACTCCGCCCACTGATGATGAGTTGAAAAGCTGGGTGGAAACCGGGCAGACTGATGGCGCGCTGGAAAAGGAAGAGCGCCAGATGATCTACTCCATTTTTCAGTTCGGCGACACGCTGGCGCGGGAGATCATGATCCCGCGCATTGACATGTTGGCGTTGGATGTGGATGCCCCGTTGACTGAAGTGGTGGATGCGGTCAGCAAGTCCGGGCACTCGCGGATTCCCATCTATGAAGAAACCATCGATAATATTATTGGCTTGCTGTATGCCAAGGATCTGCTGCAATACTTGATCAATATAAAACCATTTAGTTCACTGCGGGATGTGATGCGCCCGGCCTTCTTTGTGCCGGAAGCCAAAAAACTGGATGACCTGTTAACCGAAATGCAATCCAGCCGCAAACACATTGCCATCGTGGTGGATGAATACGGAGGCGTGGCGGGACTGGTGACGCTGGAAGACATTTTAGAAGAGATCATCGGTGAGATCCGCGACGAATATGACCAGTTGGAAGAGCTGGCTTATCACAAGCTTTCTGATGATGAATATATCTTTCTGGGGAATATTGACTTGGATGATTTCAATGAGATTATGGGGACCGAGATTGAAAAAGAGATGGCAGATACCTTGGGTGGATTGATGTATGGGCTGATCGGGCGGGTACCTGAAGGAGGGGAGCAGGAGCTTGTGGAGAATCTTCAACTGACCGTTGAGAATGTGATTGGTCGGCGCATCCACAAGGTGAGAGCGAAGAGGATCGCAGCGCCAGGACACGAGGCAGAACATGAAACTTGAACCAACCGCTGAACAAAAAGCCCTGCTGGTGGAAGCCGCCTGTCAGGTGCGCAGGTGGTCGTACAGCCCTTACTCCCATTATCCGGTGGGAGCAGCGCTGCTGACCACATCCGGGAAGGTGTACGATGGTGTAAATGTGGAAAATGCCTCGTTCCCGCTGGCCAACTGCGCGGAACGCACAGCCATTTTCAAGGCTGTCTCGCAGGGTGAAAAGGATTTCCTGGCCATCGCGGTGGTGACCGAGAATGCCGGCTCGCCTTGCGGCGCCTGCCGGCAGGTGATGGCTGAATTCGGGTTGGATACGCTGGTGATCATTGCCGACAGCGCCGGAAAGATACGGCTGGAGACCACTGTTGCTGAGCTGCTGCCGGGAGCTTTCACACCGGCAGACCTACCACACTGATCTTAGAGGGAAAGGGGTAACGTGACCGAAGGCCCCCGCTCTTACCGAACGGAAGCGTTGGTAATCCGCCATTCCAATTTTGGCGAGGCGGACCGCATCCTCACATTATTTTCGCGCGAGCAGGGCAAAGTAAGAGCAATAGCCAAGGGAATACGCAAGCTGAAATCGCGGAAGGCAGGACACCTGGAGCCGTTCACCCGGGTGCTATTGCAGCTTGCCCGCGGCCGAGATCTGCTGATCGTCACACAGGCAGAGACAGTGGAAGCCTATCTGAATATCCGCGCTTCGCTGGAGGTTACGGCACAGGCAGCCTATGTATTGGAAATCCTGGAGCGTTTCACATTTGATGAAGAGGAAAACCGCGAGCTGTACCAACTGGCAGTGGAGGCGCTGCAGCGGCTGGATTCGGGGGTGGAGTCATTTTATGCCAATCGGTATTATGAAATGCATGTATTAAACGCGTTGGGCTTTAAGCCCGAGCTATTCGCCTGCGTCATTTGCCGCGAGGTGATCCAACCGGTGGACCAATACTTTTCCGCGGCACAGGGAGGTGTGGTTTGCCCCAAATGCATTGGAAAGGTCGAAGGCGCACACCCGATCAGCGTGGATGCACTGCGCTTCTTGCGCCATTTTCAACGCAGCGATTTCAAGGAGGCAGTTCGTGCGAACCCAGAATTCCTGGTGCGTGGGGAGATGGAAGACCTGCTGCAGCATTACATCAGCATCCAGTTGGATCGACGCCTGAACACCCCGGGATTCATTCGGGCGATCCATCATACGGAATAAGTCAGGAGCAACGCATGGAGAAAAAGGAGCAGCGCACAGCACTCATCACTGGTGCATCAGCCGGTTTGGGGGCAGAGTATGCCCGCCAGCTAGCAGGATTGGGATATAACCTGGTGCTGGTGTCCCGGCGGCGTGAGCGGTTGGAGCAACTGGCTCAGGAAATCAAAACAGCCAACCCGGTGGTTGTCGAAGTGCTGCCGGCTGACCTTTCGACAGATGCCGGTATTACCCTGGTGGAGGAGCGCATCAAGGAAATGGACGACCTCGAGATGCTGGTGAACAATGCCGGCTTTGGCCTCCCCGGCGGATTCCTGGCTTCCGAGATCCAGGTGACACTGACCATGGTGTGGGTGCATGTGCTAGCGCCAGTGCGATTGACAAGGGCAGCCCTGCCGGGGATGATCGAGAACGGGCGGGGCTATATCATCAATGTGTCTTCCATCAGCGCCTTTGCGGCTGCCACCGGAAGTTCCACGTATTCAGCCACCAAGGCCTATTTGAATAATTTCACCGAAGGGCTGGCGGTGGAATGCCACGGCAAAGGCGTGAAGCTACAGGCACTCTGCCCGGGTTTCACCATTACTGAATTCCAAGATTCACCGGGATATCAGCGATTGCGGGTGAAGGAACGCCTGCCTCGCTTTTTATGGATGACCTCCCGCCAGGTGGTAAAACGTTCGCTTAGGGAGTTGCGCGGAAACCGGGTGATCTATGTACCGGGGGTGGGCAACAAGCTGATCGCGCTGGTGGGCAGGCTGGGGTTGGTGGGGGTGATTGTACGGGTGTATACGGGGATCACCGGGCGAAGATTTACGGATATTGATTGAATCAGAAATGATGAGCGATGATTGAGGGGTGAGAGTCTGGTAGGTCGGGTAGAGGGAAATGAGCCAATGAATGAATCCGCACAAACCCGAAACCCGACATAAACCTCACAATGGCATAACAAAGCGAAGTCCAACGTAATTGTCGGTTTTCGGGATGGGACTGCATCTATGGCCATAATGCTCTACCCTCAAACCGACCTACAACCCATAAGAAAAATTTACCTGAGTTCTAAACACAAAATCCTAGATGGGAGAGCTGACGCCATATAGACCATCTAGATTCTTATCTAGGTTCTTATAATGATGCGCCATGTGGTAGCGCTTGATGTACTTCGCGTAACCGGACCGCATCAGGAAATGGTGGGTGGCATAATGCGACAGGTTTACTTGGCCAGCTGTTCAGCTGCCACCATAAAATCGGTGGCAGAAATAAAGCCGACCAGTTCGCCTTTTTCATCGACCACCGGCATATGGTGCACATTATGTTTCTTCATCAACTTGACACAATCGATCAGGTTCTTATCCTGGCTGATGGTCAGGATGGGTGAGTTCATGATCTCAGCTACCTTCGTGGTGGCCGGATTGCGCTGTTCAGCGATGATCTTGTCACAGATATCGGTGGAAGTGATAATGCCGTACTCCGGGCTGGTTACGCTTTTACTGACCAGGATGCTGTGGATATACCGCCGGCGCATCAGGTTGAGGGCTTCCAGTACAGTAGCTTCTGGTTCGATGAAAACCAGTAAATTGACCATCCAATCCTTGACTTTATGCTGCATATTAAGCTCCTTTTCGAGTGGTTTCTTTAAGTATAGTGGTTTCCCGGCGGATGGGCAAGCGCAAACGATGCATTAACATATCCTTATCCTACTGATTTCATCCCCATATCCTTTTCCTGATATAATACCCAAAATCCATCTATGCCTCCCCGGAAGGTGTATTTATGCTTGAATACATACCGTTAATAATCCTCGTCGTGTTGGCAGCGGCACTGGCCTTCCTGGTTGTTATCCTTGGCCACGCCTTCGGTCCACATCGGCCAACACTGAAAAAATCCCTCCCCTACGAATCCGGCATGACTCCATATGGCCCCGGTACACGGCGTATGTCTGTGCGTTACTACCTGGTGGCGGTGCTGTTTATCCTGTTTGATATCGAGGTGGTCTTTTTTCTCCCCTGGGCGGTGATGTTTAAGAAATTGGGGATTTTCGGGTTAATTGAGATGTTAATATTTATCAGTATTCTTCTGGTAGGGTATTTGTATGCCTGGAAGAAGGGAGCACTGGAATGGGAATAGAGCAAAAAGCTGCCAACCTGGGCGTGGTGACCACCACCCTGGAACAGGTGGTGAACTGGTCACGCACCAACGCCATGTGGCCCATGCTGTTTGGGCTGGCGTGCTGCGCCATTGAAATGATGGCAGCGGAAGCGGCTACCTATGATATGAGCCGCTTCGGTATGGAATTGATGCGCCCATCGCCACGCCAGTCGGATCTGATGATTGTGGCTGGACGGGTGAGCCAAAAAATGGCGCCAGTGCTGCGCAACCTGTACGATCAGATGCCTGATCCAAAGTGGGTCATCGCATTGGGCGATTGCGCGGCCTGCGGGGGTGTATTTAACAATTACGCGGTGATGCAAGGCGTGGATGAGCTGGTACCGGTGGACGTGTACATATCTGGCTGCCCACCACGTCCGGAAGCACTTCTTCATGGTGTCATTACCCTGCACGAAAAAGTCAAAAAAGAAAAACTGGCCAAGTGGAAATAATCCTCATTGAGGTGTTATGAACGATACCCTAAAACCCGTTATTGAAGCAATACAGGCGCGCTGGCGGATGACCGTGCAGGATTTCCGAGACGAAACCACGCTGGTGGTCGCGCCACAATACCTGCTGGACCTGTGCCGGGCACTGCGCGATGAGTTCTCTTTTGACATGCTGGAGAACGAGACAGCGGTCGATTACTGGCCGCAGCAGAAGCCGCGTTTCCACGTCGTCTACCATTTCTATTCATTCTCCCGCAATGCAATATTGTGCCTGCGTGTGCCATTGAATGGCAACGCGCCGGTCATTTCCACCCTGGAGACGGTGTATCCCAACGCAAACTGGCACGAGCGTGAGATTTGGGATATGTTTGGCATCTGGTTTGAAGGCCACAGTGACATGCGACGCATCCTCATGCCTCAGGATTGGAAAGGACACCCACAACGTAAGGATTATCCGCTGGGGTATGAGGAAGTCCAGTTCACCTTCAACTTTGACCAGATCAGCCTGAAGAAACCTGCTCCCAAAGAGTAGCCAGCCGGAGAATGATATGACCGATAACCACATCATTGATTTAGGCGGAATGAACCACCTCTTCTCGGAGCGGGCGCTGACCGGTGAGACCATGGTATTAAATATGGGGCCGCAGCACCCTTCCACCCATGGCGTATTACGGTTGGTGTTGGAACTGGATGGCGAGATTGTAGAAAATTGCGTGCCGGATGTCGGTTTTCTACACACCGGCATTGAAAAGAATATGGAAGCCAAGACTTACCAGAAGGCTGAGGTAATGACCGATCGGTTGGATTACATGAACACGATCGGCAACAATCTGGCCTACTGCCTGGCGATTGAAAAGCTGTGCGAGCTGGATGTTCCTCCAAGGTCGCAGGCTATCCGGGTTATTCTGACTGAGCTGCAGCGCCTTGCCAGCCACTTGCTCTGGATCGGAACATCTGCGCTGGACCTGGCGGCCATGTCAGTGTTCCTGTATGCCATGCGCGAGCGCGAGATGATCATGAACATCTTTGAGCTGGTTTCAGGTCAGCGTATGATGACCACATACATCCGCCCGGGTGGAATCTGGCGTGATGTGCCAGTGGAATTTGAAGCAGCGGTGCGCGAGTTCGTGGATATCTTTCCTGGCCGAGTGGATGAATATGAAGCCTTGCTGACCAAAAACCCGTTGTTCATCGATCGCACGGTTGGCATTGGCAAGATCAGCAAGGAAGATTGCGTGCGCTGGGGTATCACCGGCCCGGTGCTGCGCGGTTCTGGTATGGCCTATGACCTGCGTAAAGCCCGGCCATACACCGGGTATGAGCAATACGAGTTCGATATTCCGACCGAGACGGGTTGCGACATCTATGCACGCTACCTGGTGCGTGTTGCCGAAATGCGGCAATCAGCTCGCATTATCCGCCAGGCGTTGGATAAGCAGCCCTTTGGCCCGGTGCGTTCCAACAACCGAAAATACGTACCGCCGCCGCGATCAGAGCTTGGTATCAGCATGGAAGCGCTCATCCACCACTTCAAGCTGTGGACGGAAGGCTTCACCCCGCCGGTTGGCTCGGTATTCACCGCCATCGAGGGGCCACACGGCGAGATGGGCGTCTTCCTTGAATCAGATGGCGGCCCGAAGCCTTACCGGATCCACTTCCGCACCCCGTCGTTTTTAAATTTACAGATCATGCCGCTTCTTTCCCGCGGGCACTTTGTAGCAGACCTGGTGGGTATTATTGGCAGTATTGATATTGTTTTGGGAGATTGTGACCGATGAATCAGACCGCAATCAAATACGCCCGGGAGATTGAAGCGCTTTTCGCGAAATATCCCGAGGAACACCGGCAATCTGCCGTAATGCCGCTGCTGCATCTCGTGCACCAGGATAACAGCTTTATCAGCAAACACGCGATTAATGACATTGCGGAGATCGTGGGCATCTCCACCACAGAGGTGGCATCGGTGGTCGGGTTCTATACCCTCTACCATGACCATCCGGAGGGGAAATATCGCTTTCAGATCTGCACTGACCTGTCGTGTGCCTTGCAGGGGGCGGATGAATTCTTGAGAGCGCTGTGTGCAGCGCTGGAGATCGATCCAGGCGGGACCACCAAAGATGGGTTGATCACAGTGGAAGAGGTGATGTGCCTGGCAGCCTGCGACAAAGGACCGCTGTTCCAGGTCCAGGGCAAAGATGGCATCAGCTACCATGAGCGCCAGACAGTGGAAAGCGCCATGCAGACGGTGCAAGAATTGCGTGAACAGGAGAAACATGAGTAAATATCTCCTTTTGCGGCATTTGGAAGTACCAGACCTGCACAATATCAAGGTTTATGTCAAGCATGGCGGATTCGCCGGATTGAAGAAAGCTGTAACCAGGCTGCAACCAGCTCAGGTAATAGAGGAAGTGAAAGCATCGGGGCTGCGCGGACGTGGCGGCGCCGGCTTCCCCACCGGGTTGAAGTGGTCGTTTCTGCCCAACAACCTATGGCCGCATTACGTTGTAGCCAATGCGGATGAGAGCGAACCGGGTACCTTTAAGGATCGCGAACTGCTGGAGCGCAACCCATTCCAATTCCTTGAGGGACTGGCAATAGCTTCCTTTGCGGTGAAGGCGCATGATGCTTATGTCTACCTGCGTGGAGAGTTCTGGCAGCAAGCTGTCTTTTTGGATAACTGTATCGTTGAGATGCAGAAAGCCGGATACCTGGGCGATAAGCTATTTGGCACCCCTTACTCGCTGCGCATCCACACCCACCTGGGAGCGGGAGCTTACATCTGCGGCGAAGAGACCGCACTGCTTGAGTCGATTGAAGGCAAGATAGGTCAGCCACGGTTGCGTCCGCCATTCCCGGCAGTTGAGGGGCTTTACAGCAAGCCAACGGTCATCAACAATGTAGAGACCCTGGCCAACCTGCCATTCATTATTGAGAATGGTGCATCTAAATTTTGTGAATATGGTACAGTAAAAAGCCCTGGCGTGAAAATCTTCTCGCTCTCCGGGAGAGTGAACAAACCTGGCAATTACGAGCTGCCGCTGGGTGCCACATTCCGCGAGTTGATCTTCGGATTGGGCGGTGGCATTCCCAATGGCCACAAGATCAAAGCGATCATGCAAGCTGGCGCTTCTTCCAGCATAATCTTGGCGGATGATAAGGCGCTGGATACCCCGATGGATTATGAGTCTGTTGCTGCGCTCGGAGCACAACTTGGCTCCGCTTCGGTGATCGTTATTGATGATTCAGTCAGCCTGGATTGGTTGATCAATAAGACGGTACACTTCTTCAAGCATGAGTCCTGTGGCAAATGCACTCCCTGCCGGGAAGGCACTTACTGGATGTCACACCTGACTGAAAAGGTACTGCAAAAAGACCGCTCTGCTGAAGATGTCCAGTTACTGAACACAGTTGCGCGACAGATGCAAAACAAGTGTCTGTGTGCCCTGGGTGAATTTTCCATCATGGCGGTCATGACCGCCATTGAAAGATTCCCCGAAGATTTCACGGTAACCAACGGGAGATAGATGTATGGCAAATGATGTGACTCTGACCATTGATGGCACTCAGTTAACCGTTCCCGCTGGCACCCTCATCGTTGACGCGGCCAGGGAGATTGGCATTGACATCCCGGTGTTTTGCTACCATCCCAAAATGGAGCCGGTGGGTATGTGCCGCATGTGCCTGGTGGAAGTTGGCCGCCCGGTGATTGACCGGACCAGTGGGCAGCCTGTGGTGGATGATGCTGGCAACCCCAGCCTGCAATTCGGACCCAAGCTGGAGACTGCCTGTACGACCCCTGTTTCGCAGGGCATGGTGGTGATCGGCATGAGCGACAAGGTGAAAGGTGCGCGCAACGATGTGTTGGAATTCCTGCTCACCTCCCACCCGCTGGATTGCCCGATCTGCGATAAAGGCGGCGAATGTCCACTTCAAAACCTGACCATGGGTTTTGGCAAAGGCACCAGCCGCTTTGACTTCGATGACAAGAAACATAATGATAAGCATGTCCCGTTGGGTGATCTGATTTACTTGGATCGCGAGCGCTGCATCCAATGCGGACGCTGTGTTCGCTTCCAGAAAGATATTGCAGACGACCCGGTGATCGGCTTCTATCAACGCGGCCGCAACATGGAGATCATCACCAACTCTGAACCTGGTTTTGATTCAATCTTCTCTGGCAACACCAGTGATATCTGCCCGGTTGGTGCGCTGACCACAGCGGACTTTCGCTTTGGCGCCCGCCCGTGGGAATTGAAATCGGCCACGTCCATTTGCAATCACTGCCCGGTCGGCTGCAATCTCACTTATAACACCCGGCGTGAAGCGAAAAGCGGCGGCAAAATCGTGATCAAACGTGCCATGCCGCGCCAGAATGAAGCGGTAAATGAGATCTGGTTGTGTGATAAAGGCAGGTTTGGCTACCACTTTACCGAGAGCGCGGAGCGGCTGCTTACCCCGTTGATCCGGCAGGACGGTGAACTTGTGCCGTCATCGTGGGAAGACGCAATAGATCTGGCTGCCTGGAAACTGCGACCCCACGGATTGAATTTTGTAGCACTCGCCAACGGGCGCTTATCGAATGAAGACTTGTATACCCTGAAGGAATTAAGCGACAATCTGCATGGCAACGCCTGTCTTTACAGCTCCATGGCTGGCGGCGACCTGGCTGCCCAGGTGGGGTTCACCTCTCCTGACGGTCTTTCCAAAATAGGGAAAGGTACCACCATCCTGGTGGCTGCAGCAGACTTGCATGAAGAAGCGCCTATCTGGTGGCTGCAGGTGAAAAACGCGGTAAAGCGCGGAGCAAAGTTGATCGTGCTCAACGCACGCGCCACCCGGCTGGATAAATTTGCGGCTGCAATCATTCGATACCGCTATGGACGCGAAGCGGATTCCATCCTCAGCCTGATAAAGGGCGCAGAAAACGCTGGTGAATCGGGCAGGATGATCGCGGAAGCGGACGACCTGCTGGTGATTTATGGCTCGGATGGGCTGGGCCTCAGCGGATCGAAACAGGTATCTTCCGCCTGTGCGGAATTGCTGGTGAAATCTGGCAAACTTGGCCGACCCGGCACCGGACTGCTGGCTGTCTGGCAGCACGCCAATGATCAGGGCGCATGGGATATTGGTTTCCGACCAGTCGAGGACATGGGAAAGGTAATTGCCGCCGCCGATGGAATCTACATTGCGGGGGCAGACCCGGCTGGAGATAACCCGGTCTATGCCGCAGCATTGAAAGCTGCCAGGTTTATCATCGTTCAGGAGCAGTTCCTGACTGCGACCGCTGAGTTGGCGGATATCGTTTTCCCGGTACAGACCATCATCGAACGAGATGGCACCTACACCAATGGTATGCGCCGTGTGCAGCGCTTCATGCCTGTGCTGGAAAAACCTTCTGGCCCACGGCCGGATTATTTGGTCACTGCACAGGTACGGCAAAGAGTTGTTCATTCAAACCTGGAATCTGTATCTGCCAGCCAGGGCTTCATGATCATGGCTGCGCACTTGAAAGATTATCAGGGTTTGACTTATGCGAAATTGATGGAAACAATCCCGCAACACCCGATCATGGGCCGCAGCGATCTGTATTATGGCGGCACAGCTTATGATAACCGCCAGGGTTTGGGTGTGCAGCTTTCCAATGCGGCTGCCCGGCATGAGCAGTTAAGACTGGTTGAAGCTGACACAATGGAAAATGAGCTTCCCGACCTGGAACACATGGAAGAGTTGCTGGCAGTACCGGTGAGGGTGCTTTATGACAGCGGTACGATTACTAAAAGTTCCAGGCTTCTGGAAAAAAGGATACACACACCCTTCATCTGTTTGCACCCAAAGACAGCTGAGCAGAAGGAAATGGCATCCGGTGACAGGGTGATGATACAGGTGAACAAAACAGATTACCTTGTGACAGTCAAGCTGGATGACAGCGTCCCCACCCTGCATGTGCTGGTACCGAATTCCCTTGGCATCCCAATGGAAAAACCCATCCTGGTTAAGGTTCATCGATAGAGGTGGATATGGGAATTGAGACTGCATCGATCATTGAATGGGTAATCAAGGCAGCGGCCATCCTGGTATTTTGCACGGCTGGGTTTGCTTATGTCACTCTGTATGAACGGAAGGTACTGGCTCGCATGCAGGTGCGCTGGGGACCCAACCGTGCAGGGCCACGCGGGTTGCTGCAACCGGTGGCAGATGGCATCAAACTGATATTTAAAGAAGAGCTTATCCCGGTTAAAGCGGACAAGGTCATCTTTATTCTTGCGCCGGTTATGACGGTCATCCCAGCGTTGATCATCACGGGTGTTGTGCCCTGGGGGCCGGTAATCCATTTATTCGGACGCGACATTCCGCTTCAGCTTGCGGATATCAATTTAGCTGTGCTGTACATTATGTCAATCTCCTCGATCTCAGTCTACGGCATCACTCTGGGCGGGTGGTCATCGAATAATAAATATGCCATGCTGGGCGGGCTGCGATCCACAGCGCAGATGATCAGTTATGAGCTGGCGCTTGCACTGGCCTTAGTCGGCCCGATTATGATTGCAGGATCCATGAGCTTAAACAAAATTGTTGAGGCTCAAGCCAATAGTGTTCCTTTTATATTGCTCCAACCGCTGGCAGCAGTGATTTACATGATCGCCGTCATCGCGGAGGTGAACCGGTCGCCATTTGACATGCCCGAAGCTGAGCAAGAGTTGACTGCAGGTTATCACACAGAATACTCCGGCATGAAATTTGCGCTATTCTTTATGGCTGAATACATTAAGATGATCGCGGTGTCCACCATTGGCGCCACTGTATTTTTAGGGGGGTACCTTGGCCCATTCGTATTCGACCTGCCCTGGCTGGGCCCCATTTATTTGATTGGCAAGGTGGCCATCTTATTGTATGGCTTCATCTGGATTCGCGCCACTCTGCCGCGCATCCGCTATGACCGATTGATGGCTTTGGGCTGGAAGGTGCTTTTCCCATTAGCCTTGCTGAATGTGATTTTGACCGGGTTTGGGATTGTTTTATTCGGAGGTAAATAAGATGGCGAATGGAGTTTATGAAATGATGCGCGGTTTGTGGCAGACTTTCAAATCCGCCTGGACTAAACCGATAACGATCCAGTACCCTGAAGAAAAGCGGATGGTCAGCAAGCGCTTCAGGGGTCGCCACGTGTTGAAACGATATAACAACGGGTTGGAAAAATGCATCGGCTGCTCTCTATGCGCGGCAGCATGCCCGGCAGACGCCATTTTTGTGGAATCATCTGAGCAGACGGATGATATCCGCTTTTCTCCCGGTGAAAGATATGCCAGCACCTATGAGATCAACTACCTGCGCTGCATTTTCTGCGGATTATGCGAGGATGCCTGCCCCACGGAGGCCATAATCCTTGAAGACAATTATGAGTTGTCATTTGAAAATCGCGAATCAGCCATATATACCAAGGATTTTCTGCTTGAAGCGGTGACAGAACCCAACCAACCCACACCCCAAAAAGTGCAACCTGGTGTTTACACCCGTTCGGTGCCTGTCATGCAGGATCCCGGGGAATAAGGAGAGCCTATGCTGCAATTAACTCCTCAATTGATCATTTTCTTCTCAGTCGCCGCCCTGGCAATCGCTTCAGCGCTTGGGATGTTGTTCAGCCGTAACACGGTGTACGCTGCGCTACTACTGGTGTTAAATTTCACCACCGTTGCTTTGATTTATTTTATGATTGGCGCACCCTTCATCGGACTGGCACAGATTACTATCTATGCTGGCGCTATCATGGTGTTGTTTCTATTTGTGATTATGCTGTTAGGCACGGAGGTCATCGCCAAACATGGACCAGTGGGATTCCAGCACATTGCAGCGGCTTTCATTGGGTTGGTGGTCATTGCAGAGGCAATTTTCGTTTTTCTGATCAAAGGGCAGTCAGCGCTTTCGATCATTCCTGGCGGAAACGTAGTGGATGTGATGGAAATCGGGGATCTCCTGTATAACCAATATTTGCTGCCATTTGAAATCACGTCTTTTATCTTACTGGTGGCAGTGATCGGCGCAATACTCCTGACCAAACAGGAAAGAGTAAAATCCAGGATCGGGAAGGATGAGGCGAAGAAATGAATACCATCCCCATGAGTTATTTCCTGGTATTGTCAGCCATAATGTTTTCGTTGGGGGCTATAGGCGTCATCACACGCCGCAACCCACTGGTGATCTTCATGTCGCTGGAGCTAATGTTCAACGCTGCCAATCTGACTTTTGTAGCATTCTCAAACGCATTTGGAAATGCCAACGGGCAGATCTTTGTGTTCTTCGTAATGGTGGTGGCAGCGGCGGAGGTGGCAGTAGGTCTGGCGTTGATCGTGGCCATCTTCCGCGCCAGGGGCAGCATTGATATCGACCTGATGAGCAGCATGAAAAACTAGGTGGAGAAGACGATATGCTAATTGAGACAATCACCTCAGTAAGAATACTCCAACTGGTATCGTGGGTGGTGTTCTTTCCGCTTATTGGGCTGCTGATCAATCTGGTCATCGGTCGAAAGCTGGGAGAAAGGCTGTCAGGTGGCATTGCCAGCTTGGCGTCTGGTTTGGCATTTGTGACAGCTTTCCTGCTGCTGGTTTCATTGAACAGTAATCCAGAGGCACCCCATGTCTACCGACTGGCGGAATGGATTAATATTGGCAGCCTGGTGGTAAATTGGGACTTCCGCGTTGATACCCTTTCAGTGACTATGATGCTGGTGGTTTCAGGTGTGGGCACGCTTATCCATGTCTATGCCATTGGTTACATGCACGCGGATGTACGCTTGAACAAGGATCCGGAACGTTATACCCGCTTCTTCATCTACATGAACCTGTTCATCATGATGATGATGATCCTAGTCAGCGCGGAAAGCTATTTGATGACCTTTATTGGCTGGGAGGGAGTGGGTTTGTGCTCTTACCTGCTGATCGGCTTCTGGTTTGAAAAAGGCAAAGATGGCGTAGGTAATGCCATCGCTGCCAAAAAAGCTTTCATCACCAATCGGGTGGGCGACTTTGGTTTCCTGGTGGCCATGTTCATGATCTTCCTGCAGTTCGGCAGCCTGGATTTCACCAGGGTTTTTGCGGCGGGCACGCCTACGGGTGAACTCGGGAAATGGGTGGTGATCGGAATCAGCCTGTTCCTTTTACTGGCGGTGACGGGGAAGTCTGCCCAGCTGCCACTATTCGTCTGGCTGCCAGATGCCATGGCTGGTCCTACGCCGGTATCCGCGCTGATCCATGCCGCGACGATGGTGACCGCCGGTGTATACCTGGTAGCTCGATCCGCGCCGATCTTTGCCATGAGCGCATTTGGTCCCGACGCGGTGGCCTGGGTGGGGACGATCACTGCGCTTTTCGCCGCCACGATTGCCATTGGACAATACGATATTAAGAAGGTGCTGGCTTACTCCACCATCAGCCAGTTGGGATTCATGGTGGCTGCAGTGGGTATGGGCGCTTATGTTGCCGGTATGTTCCACCTGATCACCCATGCGTTCTTTAAGGCGCTGCTCTTCCTTTCAGCCGGTTCTGTCATTCAAGGCGTGGAATACGGGCATCATCATGCACAACACGTTGATCACCATGTGGAATTTGACCCTCAGGACATGCGCAACTTGGGCGGGTTGAGCCGCCGGATGAAAGTCACGTTCTGGGTGTACCTGGTCGGCGCACTGGCGCTGGCAGGTGTGGCTCCGCTGGCAGGCTTCTTCTCCAAAGATGAGATCGTCACCTTCGCGCTGGGCAAGCATCCGGTAATGTTTGGCATGCTGCTGCTGGCCGCCTTCTTCACCGCCTTCTATATGACGCGCCAGGTGTGGATGGTATTCTTTGGCAATGCAAGAACTGAAGCAGCTGAAGGCGCAAAGGAAAACCCACCAGTCATGACTGTACCGCTCATAGTGCTGGCAGTATTATCCATCGTAGGCGGCGCCTTGAACCTGCCGCACGTTGAAACACTGCAGCACTGGTTGGAGCGCACCATTCATGGTGTGCACCCGGCAGAATTCAGCTTTGTAGTGGCCGGGGTTTCGCTGGCAGTGGCTTTTGGCGGCATCCTCTCTGGCTGGTTCTTCTACGGCCGCAAGCATTGGGAGCTCGGGCAGGTTGATCCGTTGAAAAAGCTGCTCGGACCAGTGTTTACAGTTTTTGAGCGCAAATGGTGGGTGGATGAGATCTACAATGTTTTTGTGCTGCAGCCCTATAAGGATGCCTCCGCGATTCTGGCTGAACCAATTGACCAGAAACTCATTGACGGTACTGCCAACGGATTGGGCAAACTCACCGGGCTGGTTTCACGCGGACTCGGACTGTTGCAGACCGGGTTTGTGCGTACGTATGCGCTAATGATCTTCATTGGCGTGGCTGCCATTCTGGGTTATTTGATCACACGGTAGAGGAAGAGCTATGACAACTGCAATTAATCCTCTGGTAATACTCCTACTCATTCCGCTGGTGGGCGGGCTGATCTTGTGGCTTATCCCTGCCAGCCGTAAGAACATGCTGCGTTGGGTGGCGCTGGTCACCAGCCTGACCGCATTTGGCACATCACTGTGGATGCTGGCTCAATTTGATGCTGACAGCGCAGACTTGCAAATGGTGGTTAAACTGCCCTGGATGAATTTTGTAAAGGTAGCTGTAAATTTTGAAATTGGCGTGGATGGTCTGAGCATTCTGATGGTGCTGCTAACCACCGTCCTCACGTCCATTTCCATCCTCTCCTCCTGGACAGCAGTGCAGGAAAAGGTGAAAGGTTTCATGGCTTTTTTCCTGCTGCTTGAAGTGGGCATGTTGGGGGTCTTCCTGGCGCAAGACATGATTCTCTTCTATGTGTTCTGGGAGTTTACCCTCATCCCCATGTATTTCCTCATCGGCATCTGGGGTGGCGAAAGGAAGATATACGCCGCGGTGAAATTCTTCCTATTTACCATGGCTGGATCCGTCTTGATGCTGGCTGCCATCCTGTGGCTGGGTGTATTCAAAGGCACTTTCTCAGTGCCCGAATTAACAAATATATTCGGTCTGCTGCCCGGCACCGCCTGGCTGCTCTTCCTGGCTTTTGCATTAGCTTTTGCCATTAAAGTACCCATGTTCCCGTTGCATACCTGGCTGCCAGATGCCCATGTGGAAGCGCCAACTGCCGGATCGGTAATATTAGCTGGCGTACTGCTGAAAATGGGCGCCTATGGCTTTTTGCGCTTCAACCTGCCGCTTTTCCCGGAAATCGCCATCAAGGCGGCACCATGGTTTGCCTTCCTGGCAGTGGTGGGTATCATCTACGGTGCGGCTACAGCTTTTATGCAGAAGGATGTCAAGAAGTTAGTGGCGTATTCTTCCGTCAGCCACCTGGGCTTTGTGATGCTGGGGATATTTGCCCTCAATCCCCTGGGGCTGCAAGGCGCTATCTTGCAGATGGTTAATCACGGATTAAGCACGGGGGCTTTGTTCCTCATCGTTGGCATGATCTATGAACGCCGGCACACCCGCTTGATGTCGGATTTTGGCGGCCTGTGGAAAGTGATGCCAGTGTTTGGTACGCTCTCCCTGGTGATCGTGCTATCTTCAGTCGGCCTGCCCGGGCTGAATGGTTTCGTTGGCGAATTCACCATCCTCACAGGAGCTTACACCAGCGTTGCAATCAATTACACACTGACTGCCATTCTAGCGACGGTGGGAGTCATCCTGGCGGCAGTGTACCTGCTGCATATGTTCCAGCATGTGTATCTGGGTACGGTGACTCACGATGAGAATAAAAGCTTGAAGGATGTGAACTGGCGGGAGATCATCACCCTGGCGCCGCTGCTCGCGCTGATCCTGTGGATCGGGGTTTACCCGAAGCCATTCTTTGCCTTGATGGCGCCGGCAGTGAACAACCTGGTGGCACTAATGCAACCCTATCTTATGGCAGTGAAATAAGGGAGTGACCATGACTGTAAAAGACTTTCTCTCACTGCTTCCCCACACAGTCCTGCTGGTATGGGCTTCGCTGCTGCTTCTTGTGGATCTATTTATTCCGAAAAATAAGAAAGCCATCACTGCCATGCTGGCTGGATCAGGTTTACTGATAACATTTATTCTGGTATTGAGACAGTGGGGCGGGCAGTCTCTGGCCTATCATCAGATGGTAGTAGTGGATAATTTTGCTGTGTTCCTGAACGGTTTATTCGCTTTGACCGGGATTGTGTCCATCTTGATTGCGTATGATTACTTGAACCGGATGAGCATCCAAAAGGGTGAGTATTATGTGCTGCTGCTGTTCTCGGTGAGCGGCATGATGCTGATGGCTTCTGCCGCAGACCTCATCATGGTCTTCCTGGCATTGGAATTGCTCTCCATCCCACTCTATATCCTCTCTGCCCTTGCCATCCCGCGCTCTGAATCTGCGGAAGCTGCCTTGAAGTATTTCATCCTTGGAGCGTTTGCCGCGGGATTCGTATTGTACGGCACAGCGCTGATCTTTGGCGCGACCCAAAACACAGCGCTGGTAGAAATCGTTGCTAAAATCAATGCCGGGGGGTTGGACACAGGATTGTTGATCGTCGGCGCCGGGTTGCTGCTAGTGGGTTTCAGTTTCAAGGTAGCCGCGGTGCCTTTCCACATGTGGACGCCGGATGTGTACCAGGGCGCGCCATCCCCGGTGACCGGGTTTATGTCCATCGGCGCCAAGGCAGCGGGTTTCGCAGCGCTCATCCGTGTATTCACTCTGGCTTTACCATCATTTTCCGCGGTCATCGCGCCGTTATTTGCAGTGATGGCAGCGCTGACCATGATCGTGGGGAATGTGGCAGCGGTGTCGCAGAGTAATATCAAGCGTATGCTGGCCTATTCCAGCATTGCACACGCGGGCTACATCCTGATGGCACTGGTACCTTATGCCAACCCGGCCGCAGCTGCCAATGCAACAGCCTCAGCGCTGATGTATCTCGTCGTCTATGGTCTCACTTCTTTAGGGGCGTGGGCTGTCATTTCCGCGGTAGAGAAAGTGGATGGCGGCGACCTGGGCGTACATGATTACAGCGGGTTGGGAAAGCGGCATCCATGGCTGGCAGCAGCCATGACAGTGTTCATGCTTTCGTTCACCGGCGTGCCGCCACTGATCGGCTTCTGGGGTAAGTTCTTCCTGTTTCGCACGGCAATTGAAGGCGGGTATGTGTTGTTGGCAATCATCGGCCTGCTCACCTCGCTGATATCCGCGTGGTATTACCTGCGCGTGATCGTGATGATGTACTTCCGCGATGGTGAAGTTGAAGCAAGTAAGGCGATCACGATCAACGTGGCAGCGGTGGGGCTGGCGGTGTTGGTGCTGCTGATCGGGCTATTGCCAACGGGGTTGTTCAACCTGGCGCTGCAAGCGTTGGCAAATGGGATGGGCTAAAGGCTTTCGAGAATTGAGAATGGAAATTTGAGAGTTGAATATTCTCTTCTCTCCATTCTCAACTCTCCTTTTTCTTCATCTTCAATACCCCATCTCAGTCAATAACAACTCAGCCGGTTCGAAACCCTCGTGGTACTTAAGCGCCTTCTTCAGATCGCGGTATGCGCCAGCGGTATCGCCCAGGGCGAGCCCGGCACGCGCGCGCCAGTAGTAACTCTCTTCCAGGGTGGCTTCGGCCATGGAATCCAGGGTGGTGGTGGCCAGGTTGATCACGTCCCAGTAACGCCCAGTGTAATAGTAGGCTTTGTAGGGGCTGGTGTTGTACCAAAGGGCTCGGTAGGGACGGTCCGCCTCTGGGATGGCGGGGTAAAGCTCGAAGGCCTGGTCAAATATCAATGCTGCACCGCCGTAATCCTGCAACTCCACCAGGCTGCTGCCACGGTTATAGAGGGCAAAGAACTGGTCACGGCCGCTGAGCCCCATCACCTCGTTGGAGGCTTTCAGCGCGGCGTACTGCTGGTTGGCATATTCGTCCGCCTGTGCTCCTAACAGGTGGTATACCTCTGATTCGCGATCTGGTGGATAGATCACGATGTACACATAGTTGAATGCCCGCCAGTCGGTATCGAGAATACTGTACGGGTACTCCTGGTCAGCCCCCACCAGCGAATCCTGGGCAATCAGGTATTCTTTCGCGTCATTGTAGCCGCTGAAAACCATATAATGCCCCATCCAACCTGTGGAGCCGGGTCCATATTCGCCATGCAGCACCTCGCCCTTCTCCACCAGCACCGGGAAGCCTGCCGCGATGAAATCTTTGATGATCTGCAAATCTCCCCCCACACGGACGACGGCCTTCAACCCGGCTTCTTGTTCCACATAGTCCTGCATCTCGTATGGCATCACATTTTTGTCTTCCCTGAAGGGTTTTAACCAGGTACCGGTGGTGGTGCGGTTGCCCTGCCACCCCCAGAAAGAAAGCGCCATGGCAAGGTTTGCTGGCGCACAGTAATTCATTAAGTAGCGCTGTGACTGAAAGCGGATACCTTCCAGCTTGAACTCAGCTGGCAGGGGGGTGGGGGTGATTGTGGGGGTGGAAGTCGGCAGCGGGGTGAACGGCTGGGCAGGCGGCATTGTGAGCGTAGCAGTTGGGGTAAGCGCTTTCAAGGTTTGCTGAACAGCCAGTGCCACTTCCGCTTGCTGGTCGGCCGGAGTGAATACCACCTTCTCAGGCGGATCAAGCAGATATTTCACCCGGGCGCGCAACGAACTCCAGCGGTAGCTGACGCTTTCGCGAAACTGGAGCGAGGTAGCCAGCGCGACGCCAAGGGTGAGTAGTAACAGGACCAGGACGATCCCCAGCCATTTAAGCCTTTTGGACATATCCGGATTATATCACCCGGAAAAAATAGGTTAATTCTCAAGTGGAATGTTATAATTTTGAACAATCTTTTTATAATCAGCTATAATTTCTTCAAATGTCGATTCATCGAAAAATCGTAATGTTATTGATACTGCTCCTGATGGCGGGATGCTCCCCGGTGACCTCAGATGAGTCTGGCGATTCATCCGCCCCGGCAGTTTATATTGAGAATAAAGGATCCGACACTATGGTCAACCTGGCGTTGGCCTGGGCGGAAGCCTACCAGCAGGCACATCCGGAAGTGCAGGTTTCGGTCACTGGCGGCGGTTCGGGCACAGGCATCGCGGCATTATTGAACGGCACGGTTTCCATTGCCAATGCTTCGCGGGCCATCAAAGCGGAGGAAGTGGATACCGCCAAAGCCAGCGGTGTTGAGCCGGTGGAATTCGTGGTGGCACGCGATGCCATCGCAGTGATCGTCAACCCGCAGAACCCCATCAACCAACTCACCCTTCAGCAGATCAGCGATATTTACAGCGGAAAGATCAATAACTGGAGCGAGTTGGGCGGAGAGGACCGGCCGATCGTGCGCCTCTCGCGGGAGACCAATTCAGGCACACACGTGTACTTTCTGGAAACGGTGCTGAGATTGGGTGACAAAAAGAGTAAGATTCTATTCAGTATGGATACGCTGCTGCTGCCATCCTCGGAGGGCATCACTGCTGAGGTACGCGACAACCCGAATGCCATCGGCTACGACGGGCTGGGTTACATCATCCCCGAGGTGAAGATGCTGGCAGTCGCAAAGACTGGTGATGGCTCGTTCGTCCTTCCATCCGTAGCTTCAGTGAATGACGGCACATATCCCGTCTCACGCGATCTATACATGTACACGGATGGGCAGCCAGAAGGCGGCTTAAAGCAATACCTGGATTGGATCGTTGGGCTGCAAGCGCAGGATATCGTCACTAAACTGGGTTTTGTGCCGGTGGCTGCCCAATAGGAGCTGTGGATGAAGGAACAAACACCTCTCTCTGAGCGCATCATCACCCGCAGCATCCAGGTGGCCGGGTATTCCTCCATCGTTTTTGTCTTGCTCATCCTCTCCTTTCTAATCAGAGAAGGAGCACCGGCTTTTTTTGAGGTGCCGCTAAAAGAATTGACAGCCATTCGCTGGTACCCGATTGAAAATTATTTTGGCATCCTCCCGCTCATCCTGGGATCGCTCATCGTCACGATCGGTGCGGCGCTGATCGCTATACCGGCCGGCGTCGGTACCGCCATTTTCATTTCCGAAGTAGCGCCGCAATGGCTGAAGGAAATCTTAAAACCGTTGGTGGAGGTGCTGGCTGGCTTCCCCTCGGTGATGCTGGGCTTCCTGGGCATCCTGATCGTTTCCCCTTCCCTGCGCAAGTTATTGGAATTACCCACAGGTTTAACGGCGCTCACCGGAGCGTTGCTTCTGGCAGGTATTGCCATCCCCACCATTGTTTCGATCTCCGAGGATGCCATGAACACAGTTCCGCGCTCCTACCGCGAAGCTGGCTGGGCGGTAGGCGCCACCCGCTGGCAGACCATCTGGGGGGTCACCCTGCCGGCGGCTCGTTCAGGTGTGCTGATGGCTATTATCCTGGGTGTCGGGCGTTCGATTGGCGAGACAATGACAGTGATGATGGTTACAGGCAACGCACCGGTGCTCCCGCTGAAATGGAATTCACTCTTCTCCCCGGTCCGCACCATGACCGCTACCATTGCCTCGGAAATGGGTGAAGTGGCTACAGGCAGCACTCATTACCACGTGTTATTCCTGATCGGCATCATTCTGTTCCTCATCTCGCTGGCAGTGAATATCACTGCTTCCGCCATCGTCCTTCGCCACCCCAAACGCGCTGAAAGGATACTATCGTAATGATCCAACAGCGCACCACCTCTGAAAGCAAGCGCCTCACCCAAAAAATCGGATTCAGCCTGCTGGGCATGGTTGCTGCCCTGACGGTGCTGCCGATCATCGCGGTGGTGTCGTACATGATCCAACAAGGCGCGCCTGCCATCACAGGCGAATTTATCACCGGTTTTCCATCCGATGGTATGCGCTCCGGTGGGATACTGCCAGCCATCCTGGGCACGCTATACTTGACTCTGGGCACAGCCGTGTTCTCGGTGCCGCTGGGTATTGGTGCTGCCATTTACCTGGCTGAATATGCACCAGAGAATCGCTGGACACGCGCCATCCGCATTGCCATCACCAACCTGGCGGGCATTCCGTCGGTGGTGTATGGGCTGTTCGGGTTGGGTATCTTTGTGCTATTTCTTAAATTAGGCACCAGTATCCTGGCAGCCAGCCTGACGCTTTCCATCATGACCCTGCCGGTGATCATCAGCACCAGCGAAGAAGCCCTGCGCGCGGTTCCCAACAGCTTCCGCGTGGTCAGCACCTCGCTGGGGGCCACCCGCTGGCAGACCATCAAACGCATCATTCTGCCGCAATCGCTGCCGGGTATCCTCACCGGCATTATCCTGGGCCTGGAGCGAGCAGCCGGCGAGACCGCGCCCATCCTTTTTACCGGGGCAGCCTTCTTTTTACCGCGTCTGCCCGGTTCACCCATGGATGCCACCATGGCGCTGCCTTACCACCTGTTCGTTATCTCCACCCAGGTGCCGGGTATGCCGATCAAGATCCAGTACGGCACGGCGCTGGTACTGCTATTCTTCGTGCTGATCATGAACATCATCGCCTCGGTCATCCGCTCACGAGCGCGGGCTAAACGGATGTGGTAGTATGAACATTATTGAAGTGGAACATTTTTCGCTGAGCTATTCCGATGGCACCGAGGGGCTGCGGGATATAACCATGGGCATCCCGGCCAACCAGATCACTGTCATGCTGGGACCAGCTGGGGGAGGCAAATCCACGCTGATGCGCGCCATCAACCGCCTTAACGACCTGGCAGATGTCATTTCAATGAATGGACGCATCACCGTGGATGGACTGGATGTGAACGACCCGAAAACCAACCTGGTGGAACTGCGCCGCAAGGTGGGCATGGTCTTCGCCCGCCCGGTACCGCTGCCGCTATCCATCCGGCAGAACATCACCTACGGGTTGGAAGTCGCCGGGGTGACTGATAAAACAATATTAGCTGAGGTTGTCGAAAAGACGCTAAGGGATGCGGTATTGTGGGATGAAGTATACGATAGGTTGAATGACCCCGGTGTGGCGCTTTCCGGCGGGCAGCAGCAGCGCTTGTGCATAGCCCGTACACTGGCGTTGGATCCGAAGGTGATTCTGCTGGATGAACCCACCAGTGGTCTCGACCCCATCTCCACCGCCAAAATCGAAGATTCGCTGCAAATGTTAAAGCAGCGTTATACCATTGTGCTTGCGCCGCATTCTGTGCAGCAGGCTTCGCGCACCGCGGATTTTGCCGCCTTCTTTTTGCAGGGTGAGCTAATCGAAACTGCCGATGGCAAGGATTTGTTCACCCGCCCGAAGGATAAGCGCACCCAGGATTACGTGGAAGGCCGGTTTGGGTAATATCAAGGGGAACAAATAATAATAGATGGATCCGTTGCCTGAGCTTGTCGAAGGCAAGGATCATGGATGGCTTCAACAGGCTTAGCCAACGGGGTTTCGATAGGGTAGTTAAAAAGGGAAGTCTTAAGTAATAAAAGCATTGATGGGCAGACCCGAAGAAAAAACACGCCTGCCCAATCCAGTAGATACTATTAATCTTCAGGTTAGCAATAGACAACAACCCCTTATCTTCAATGGCCCCCATTTTTCTCGGGGTATTTTATGGATTGCAAATCTATTTTCTGATTATATACTGATTAATAGATACTTCCAGAAACAGAAACGAGGTCAAATGAAAACTTGGATGATAGGAATCCCATTAATCATTTTCCTTGCCGGATGTTCTCCAAAACCAAAAGTGCCCTCCGATCTTGAAGCTTTTATTCAAGCAGGGCATGAAAACAAAATTTCAATCATTAAAGCAAAGGAAGATGTTCCAGTCAAATTTGTGGATCAACAGAGCCCGGACCCGGTGATGGGCTGGTGTGCGGCTTATGAGGTTGTGAATGAGAAAAATGAGCTTTGGAAGTTTGAGAGTTTATTTACCCAGGTCGAGGGAAAATGGGTGGATGTCGGGGCTTACAACAAAGGTCTGGCTGTTTTCCCGCCCGGAATCATCATGGATCACCGCTGGTGTGATTATTAGGATTCTAACTCTTTAGTAAATCTACTCCACACTCATGTACAATCCGGGGATTGTATGCGATTTTTTATCATTGCACGCGCTGGGTGGGCTCTCAACGCACCGCAGGTTTCCTGTTATGCATAGGAGCTATTTCACCCCACGCTACAAATCTAGGCGGAGTGATCTTTGGGGTACATTATATTCGGGTCAAAGAAAATATCAGGGTGAGTACAAGGGATTGTCCGTGTCAATGCAAAGTTAACACAACGCAGTTACTG
>PNON01000035.1 GCA_013824865.1 Anaerolinea sp.
CCTTGTTTTTGTGCCCCTTTCGGAGCACCCGGCTTCCCCTTCCTTTCAGACCAGAAGATTTTCTCGTTAAACAACACGAAACCGGTCTGAAAAGACGGCCGGTTTCGCCATTTGCTCCCTGATACTGTTAAGGCTTGGGGCGACCAACAAGTAGTATCAGATCATTGCATCCGTTTAAGAGGTTAAGTTGTTAAACTGATACGGGGTCGAGCAATTCACCGCATCTAATGTTATTTTAACAATAAACGAGAATTTGTCAATATACTAACCCAGGACTAATCATATGTTAATAGTTTTGTAATATTTAGATTATTGAAAATCGCCAAAATATAGTCATTATTTGCCGAATCCGACTAATAATGCTCTTAATCCGTTATTTCTTCACACTGATATCCACACCATCTTTGAACACATACAGCGGGTAGTCGTGCGACCAAAGGGCTTCCCACACCGAACCGGCATCCAGCACCACCAGATCAGCATTGCAGCCTTCCTTCAACCCATAGTTCTTGATACCCAGCGCCCTGGCAGCATGGGTGGTGATCAGGTCGTAAAGGATCTCCATCTCCGGGCGGCTGGTCATATTCATCAGGTGGGCAGCCAAAAAAGCCACCTCCTGCATGTTATTGCGGCCAAAGGGGTAGTAGGCATCGGCAATATCATCCTGCCCCAGCGCCACGCTGATGCCAGCTTTGTAGAGCGACTTTACGCGGGCATACAGCGGACCGGTTTGCGGGTCCGAAACCAGACCCATGCGGGCTTTCTTCAGCAAGGCTTCCATCTTGCGGTAATACGGTTCCGGGTAGAGCGCCATGGCGCGGGCGTGCTGCACGGTCACGCGTCCTTCCCAGCCCTCGCGCAGGGTGGTGACCGCCAGCATCTCCAACGAACGCAGAGTCGGGTCGCCGGCGTCGTCGATCAGCATGGAAACATCCTTATTGTACTTTTTGGCCAGCTTGAACATGCGGTCAATGTGCTCCTGGGAATCGGCATCGGTGTACTCGATCCACGGGATGCCGCCCACCACGTCCGCACCCATCTTAAGGGCTTCTTCCACGTAGTCTTCAGCGCCCGGGTCGCGCACCACGCCATCCTGCGGGAAAGCCACCACCTGTACCTCCACGCGACCTTTGTATTCTTCGCGAGCTTTCAGCAGGGCTTTAACGCCTTCCAGCTTGCCAGTGGTATCCGTATCCGCGAAGGCGCGGATGTGGGTGTTGCCATAGCGCACCGCCAGGTCCAGCGCCTTGCGGACGTTGTTAATGATCCACTTCTCGTCATATTTTTCTTTGATCTTGGCCGCCAGCTCGATGGCGGTCATGGCGCCGCCCATATCTTCGCCGGTGTAGGCGCTCATCGCCTCATCATCCATCATCGCCAGGGTGTACACCTTGCACAGGTGCAGGTGGCCATTAACGAAAGATTCGGTCACCAGGTGTCCTGCAGCATCCACCACCTGTTTGGCCGTTCCGCTCACCTGCTCGCCGATCTTTGCTATCTTTCCCTTTTCAATCGCAATCTGCACCAAACCGGGGCCATATGCGCGGGTCTTTGCGTTATTAATCAGAATATCATAAGCCATGGTCATCCCTCCAAAATTTTATTTAATTTTCTTCTGCTCTTGAACCATTTTTTGCGCGATGAGCGCGCCGTCACGGATGGGTTCGTATCCGGTGCAGCGGCACAGGTGCTTGTTTAACGCATTGGACATTTCCTGCTCGCTGGCTTCCGGGTTGGCTTCCAGCAGTCCATAAAGCTCCATCACAATACCTGGAGTACAGAAGCCACACTGCACCGCGCCTGACTCTGAAATGGCTGTTTGGATGGGGTGCAGTTCCATGCCTTTCGCCAACCCTTCCACAGTGACCAAGTCCGCGCCAGCGGCCTTGGCGGCTGGCAAGTTGCAGCTTTTGATAGGCTTGCCATTCATCACCACCACACAGGTGCCACAGGTGGAGTTATCGCAGCCGAGCTTGGTGCCGGTCAGGTTCAGCACATCGCGGATCACATCGATGAGCATCATTTCAGGTTCAACTTCAACGGTGCGCTCAACCCCATTCACTTTAAAAGTAAGCTTCTCAGTCATTATTTCGACTCCTTTCGTGCTTCAAGCGCTTTCTTCACCTTTTCAGGGGTGAGCGGTATCTCGTAAAAATCAGCGCCGATGGCATCATAGACGGCGTTTAGGATGGCCGGAGCAGCACCGATGACCGAGTGTTCGCCGATGCCGCGCGCCCCGAATGGGCCAATGGGATCGGGTGTCTCAACGAATTCGATGGTTTGTTCCACGGCTTCCTTGTAGGTGGGAATGTGGTATTTGAACAGCTGTGGATTGGTGATCTTTCCATCTTTATCGAAGACTACTTCTTCATATAAAGCAGCCCCAATGGCCATGGTCACACCACCCAAAACCGAACCGCGGATCTGCAGCGGGTTGATCACCTGGCCAACATCAAACACTGAATAGAAATGATCCACCAGAATCTTGCCAGTCTTCTTTTCAATGCGCAGTTCCACCGCCTGGGCTCCCATGGTGTAGCTGACGCCTATGCTGCCCTGGCCGTTCTTATCCGGGTTGGAATAGCGCGGCAGGCGTGCATCAGAAACCGATTGTGCCAGATCGCCGATGGTGATGCCATCTTCAGTGATGTAGCCGCGTGCCAGGTCTTTGGTGGCTACGCGGATGGAGGGATCGTTGCGCAGGACAATGTAATCGCCTTCATATTCCAGATAATCCTCATCGGTTTTTAGCACCTGGGCAGCTGTTTTCTTCAGCCCGGCAATCAGCTTATCTGCCGCACGCACGATGGCGCGTCCGCCCTGGGTGGTGAACATTGAGCCGATGGTTTGCCACTCATAGGGGGAATACTGGGTGTCGATCTCGGTGTATACGCGGATGCGCTCTGGTGCGATTTTTAGCGCTTCAGCCGCCACCTGGCGAATGACAGTGCGCATCCCCTGGCCAACTTCCGCTCCGCCCATATTGATGCTCACGCTGCCATCTAGGTTCATCTTCATATAGCAGCCTTTGGTTGAGAACGGCGCGCCTTTGGGGGACTTCATCACCGTTACCAGACTGCGGCCGTATACATACTGATCATCTTCCCTGGGCTTGGCTTTACTGAAAACCATCTTTTCGACGCGGTTGGCGCATTCGAGCAGGTTCCCATGATGTTTCCACATTATCTCGCCGACAGCGTTCACTTTGCCTTCGGAAAGGAAGTTCTTCTTGCGCAGCTCCAACGAATCCATGCCTAACTTGCGAGCCAGCAAGTCCATCATGCGCTCGGTGGCGATCTGCGATTCCTGGTGCCCGTAGCCGCGGTAAGCGCCCACTGCCGGGGTGTTGGTATAGACGGTATAACCGGTCAGGTCGCAGTGCTTGAACTCATAGGGACCGGTGGAGTTGTGAGTGGAGGCCATGGTCAGATTCACTGCAGTGTCCGCGTACGCGCCGGCAGTATGATAGATGGTGGATTTTAATGCCACCAATGTGCCATCTTTTTTGGCGCCGATCTTCATGCGGGTGCGAATGCCGTGCGCCAACAGGGTACTGGTGAAGTCTTCCTCGCGAGTGGCCACCCATTTGACCGGTCGGCCAGGGACGAAACTGGCCACCCAGGCGATGGTTTGCTCGGTGGTGATATCCGATTTATAGCCAAAGCAACCGCCCAGGTCTGGAATATGCACGCGCACATCCGCAATGGGCATGCCATAAGAATGTGCCAGGTCTTCGCGGATGATGAACGGGCAGATGGATGTGGACCAGGCTTCAATGGTTCTATCTTCCTTGAACCAGATGATAGATCCGTGCGTTTCGATGGCCGCGCAGGAGCCAAGCGGGAAGTTAAACTCCTGTTCAATCACAACGTCTGCTTCGTCAAAACCTTCTTCGCCACGCCCCTTGTGCAAATGGTAGGTATTGGCGATATTCGTGCCGGGGGTTTCTTTCAGCGTTGGCAGCCGCCAGTAATCACTCATATCCTCATGAATGAGGGCAGCGCCAGGCTGCATTGCATCCCGTGCGTCAATGTACACCGGGAGTGGTTCGTAGTCCACCTTGATCTTGGAAAGGGCTGCGCGCGCGTGGGCAGGCGTATCCGCAATCACTGCCGCCACCGGGTCTCCGATGTACCGCACTTTGGTCACCGCCATGGGCTGCAGGTCTTTGATATTATCTCCATAGCGGAACTTGCAACCTGCGCCAGTGACAACCTTCACCACCCCCACGCATTTTTCAGCTTCGTCTGTATCCACGTTTAAGATGAGCGCATGAGCGTATTGCGGGCGCAGGATGGCAGCGTGCAGCATGTCTGGCAGGCGGATGTCATCCAGGTAGATAGCTTTGCCAGTCACTTTGCTGATGGCATCCGGGCGTATGTAAGATTGGCCAACATATTTATACTTCATTGTGTTACCTCCTGCCGCTTCATTCGCGGCGATAAGCTTTGAGCAGGGCGGATGGAGCTGAAGCGTTTCGCCCTGCCAGGGTTAAAGCGATGATTGTGACGACGTAAGGCAAAGACAGGAATAATTCATATGGCAGCTTGAATCCAAGTGTCTGCAGGCGGAGCTGTAAGGCTTGCACGCCGCCAAAGATCAACGCGCCAAACAGCACATTGACTGATTGCCAATTGGCAAAGATGATCAGCGCGATACAAACCCAGCCGCGCCCGGCGATTATGCCAAAAGTAAATGATCCCAGTTGAGCCAGGGTGAGAAAAGCCCCGCCCACAGCCATTAAAGCTCCTCCGATGACCAATGCCCGGGTGCGAATGGCATACACATTCAAACCGGCAGCATCAGCAGCTTCGGGGTTCTCTCCCACCGCGCGGATCTGTAAACCAAACCGGGTCTTGCCGATCACCCACCACACCACCGCAATCATAGCTATCCCTATGTAGGTTAATAGATATTGGTTGGTGATGGGCGCCAGCACATGCAATTCCGGGAGAATTGGCAGCATTGGGAAAGGTTCTATGGATGGCGGTATCTTGGATTCGCCAAAGATTACGCGGAAGCTGTATAGCGAGATACCCGTAGCCAACAGCGTGATACCCAATCCGGAAACGTGCTGGTTCACACCCAGCCGGACGGATAGTAATGCCATCAGCATTCCGGCTAACCCACCAGCGACAATAGCGCCCAGCAGCCCGATCCACAGGGAACCAGTTTTGGCTGCCACAGCGAAGCCAGTGAATGCGCCCAGGAACATAATACCTTCTATACCCAGATTCAATACCCCGGATCGTTCTGAGAACAGCTCGCCGAGTGTGCCAAAGATAAGCGGGGTTGCCACGCGTAAAGTGGCAGCGATCAAACCAACTAAAAAGAGTGTAAGTTCCATTACTTAACCCTCCGGATGCGATAGTTTTGCAATACAAAGAGGGATAATGTGACCAGCAGCAATGTAGATTGCACTACATCACCCAGGTAAACCGGCACGCCCATCTGGCGGGCAACTGTCTGGGCGCCAGTGTCGATCAACCCGATAAAGAGCGCAGCCAGTCCCACACCAAAGGGATGCAGCCCGCCCAATGTGGCAATGATGATGCCGCTGTAACCCAATCCGTCAGAGATGGCATCGATGAGATGGAAGTGAATACCCGCCACTTCGCCAGCTCCAGCTATACCCGCAATACCACCACTCACCAGGGCTACCGTCAGTACAGTTTTGTTCACCTTGATGCCCGCAAAATGCGCGCCTTCCCTACTGAGACCAATGGCTCGCATCTTCAAGCCAAAGGAAGTGCGTTTGATCACAAACCACGTGATGATGATGATCAGTACCGCCAGAATGATCCCAAAATGCAGTCGTGTTCGCGGTATGAGTTTAAAGAAAACCGTGCCAGCAGCAATTTCTGGAGATTGAGGCCACATGGAAACCGGGTCGCGCCAGGGACCATTGAGTAGAAAACTGGTGACATTCAACACAATGGAGTTCATCAGCAGTGTTGTTACCACTTCATCCACGTTGAGCTTGACCTTGAGAATTGCTGAGGGGAAAGCCCAGAGCATACCCCCCGCAAATCCACCTAAAACCATGGCAGGGATACCGATGATCGGTGGGACGTCTTTGAGGGTCATTCCTATCCAGGCAGCAGCGATGGCGCCTGCATAAAGCTGACCTTCAGCGCCAATGTTCCAGTAGCCGCTGTTGAAAGCAAATGCTACAGCAGCGCCGGTAAGCAGCAGCGGAGTGGATTTCACCAGCACTTCAATGGCGCTAGCCTTTCCAGCCAGGGGAGATATTATAAAATGATAATAAGCGGTGATCGGATTAGCGCCATCCAACAGGATGATGATTGACGTGATTAAAAACGTAACCGGGATCGCAATCAGCGGGATAAGTGTCCGCATCCAAACAGGAGCTGGAGCGCGTTCTATTTTATATTTCAGCATCGACTCCCCCTTTCCTGTCTAAAGTAGGTGCCCCGGCCATCATCAGCCCCAGTTTTTCAGCAGTTGCTTCCTGAGCTGGCAGGATACCCATGATTCTTCCAGCGTAGATCACTGCAATGCGGTCCGATAGGGCCATGATCTCCTCCAGGTCTTCCGAAAGTAGCAATACAGCCGCCCCATTGTCACGCTGTTCCAAGAGTGTGGTGCGTACATAATCCGTTGCGCCTACATCCAATCCGCGGGTGGGTTGGCTGGCAATCACGACTCTGGGTTTTTGGCTGAGGGTCCGCGCCAGCATCACTTTTTGCATATTGCCGCCGGAAAGGGTGCGCACCCGATCACCTGGAGAGGCTTTGATCTGGAACTCGTTGATGAGCTTTTTGGCGTTTTCCTGAATCTTTTCCTGATCGAGGATGCCACGATTAACAAATTGATCCAGTTGGTCTAAAACAAGGTTTTCAGCAACCGAAAGTTCACCAACCATGTTGGCATATCGGTCTTCCGGTATGCGACCGACCCCGGCTGCGCATACCGCGGAAGGTTCAGCGTTGGTCAAATTCAAATCACCCACCATTACTTTTCCACTGGTTGTTTTCTTCGTACCACAAAGCACTGCTGAAAGTTCCGCCTGTCCATTTCCAGAAACGCCAGCCAACCCTAAAATCTCACCCTGATGGACATCCAGGCTGACACCTTTCAATGAGGGTAACCCTTTTTTATCAGTCGCGTGGACACCCTGAATGCATAATTCCACCCGCCCCTTTTCACGTTGTCCCTGGCGGGTAACACCAAAATTCTCGCGCCCTACCATCATATTGGCCAATTGCTTAAGATTTGTGTCCACCTTGCGGACGGTACCCACTGAGTGGCCATCACGTAGGACGGTGATGCGGTCGCAAATCTCCATGACTTCATTTAAATGGTGGCTGATGAAGATGACAGACAATCCCTCATTCTGCAATCGTACCAGGGCATCAAATAATACTTCCACCTCCTGGGGCACCAGCACAGCCGTGGGCTCATCCAGGATGAGTACCCGCGCATCATGGTAGAGCGCTTTGAGGATTTCCACCCGTTGACGCTCTCCCACCGAGAGGTGTTTGATGAGCGCCTGTGGTTTTACCGGAATACCAAACCGCTCTGAAGCCGCAGCCACTTTCTTTTCAACATCAGGAAGATTTACTGTGATGCTTCCAGTTTCTCCCAAAACCATGTTTTCTGCCACTGATAATGTGGGCACAAGGGTGAAGTGCTGGGTGACCATACCAATACCCAGCCGGATGGCATCTTTGGGGGAATGAATGACCGCCGGAGTGCCATTAATCAACATCTCGCCTTCATCTGCGTGATACAGACCGTACAAAATGCGCATCAGGGTTGTTTTACCTGCCCCGTTTTCCCCCAGGAGTGCATGGATTTCACCCTGTTCCAAATCAAAATCAATGTTATCGTTGGCTGTTAGATCAGCAAATCGTTTGACAATCCCCTTCATTTGAACTGCGTGCATAGGTGCACCTCGATGAGATATTTTCATAAAGATAGTTAGGGCGGGAAAGCGAAGCCCTTTCCGAGTTGGAAAGAACTTCGCTTCCCTAAGCTATCTTCTTTCCAGGTCTTCACACAATGGAAATATCAAGGCTTGTGTAAAGGCCTGATTGATTAGTTGGAGCCGGCAGGTTGTGATTCAGAAACATCCACACGGAACATGCCGCTCATGATCTCCGCTTCCCTGGCTTTAACTGCAGCCACCAGGTCGGCGGGCAGCTTGGCTTCAGTGCCATGGAACGAAGCCAGTGAAGCACCTCCCTTACCCATCATTGAGAAGTCTTTTAGATCCTGGGCGGTGAAGGTACCGGCAGATACCTGATTGATCAGGTAATCCACGGTCGGATCCATATTCCAGACAGCGCTGGAAACAACGAAATCCGGGGCGAGTTCATTCTGGTCGCTCATGTTACCGAAGGAGAATAAGCCTTTTTCAGCGGCAGCTTCAATAACACCGAAGCGCTCAGCATAGAGTACATCCGCGCCATTGTCGATCATGGCAATAGCAGCTTCCTTGGCGGCAGCCGGGTCAAACCAGCTGTTGATGAAGGAGACCATTACAACAACATCCGGGTTCTGTGCTTTAGCGCCAGCGATGAAGGCATTGGTCAAGCGGTTTACTTCCGGAACGGGCATGGCGCCGACAACACCCAATTTATTGGTCTTTGTCAATCCGCCAGCCAGCATACCCATCAAGTAAGCAGGTTCGTGGATCCAGTTATCAAAGACAGCCACATTGGGCTCGGTGGGTCCGGAGCCGGACCCAAATGCAAAGGCAACCTCAGGGAAGTCCTTGGCCACACGGCGGACAGCTTCTTCATTACCAAAGGCGTCACCCAGGATGAGGTCAGGTTTCTGCTGTTCGCATACTTCGCGCAGCACGCGTTCCATGTCCCCGGAGTAACCAATGGCTTCCTGGTAGGTATACTCAATGCGTCCATCCGCCTGTGCCTTATTCAAAGCAGCATGGATGACGCCATCCCAGGGTTCTTCGATCGGGGTGGCGAAGGCGCCGAACACTTTTAGAATTTTTTCAGGACCTGGTGTCGCAGTAACAACAACTTCTACCTGGCTTTCAACCAGCTTGGTAATTTCGACCTTTTCCACTACAGTTTCAGGTACTGGTGCCACTGCGGGAGCGCATGCTGCTAATGCAATGGTGACTAGTATCAAGACAGTCATTAACCTATAGACATTTTTTTTCATCGTTCTCCTCCAAAAGGAATTAAGGTGGTTGGAAAATATACTACTACCAAGCAATTTCTATCCGACAGTCACCTCCTCTCACTTACAGATCGTATTCCCGAACAGGATGAAATGCAGTTTATTCAGAGAACGTTCACTCTAAAGCCGTATCAAATGACTTTTGAGATATTACTATTATACAAAATATATCATCATATCAATACAACAAAGGTACTAATAATTATATTATTTATTGCAGGTTTTAAATCAGCCTCCAACAATTGCGCAACAAACTGTATTCCCTCCACAAGAAAAGTGTTTTAGAATGATTCTGGGAGCTTCTTACGCAAATCATCTCCACGCCTGAATTCTGAGGTATGATACAAACTTAGATCACCCTTCAAGAAAGGTTCGTTAAATGCTAACTCCCATGGATAAGCGCAGGCTTTATATTTTCATCGCCTTGGCATTTGGGCTTGCATGGGCGTTTGGCCTGATCGTCGCCGTCACGGGCGGTATCGCCGACAGCCCGAACATTGTTTCCGGTTCGCCAATCACCCTGGCATCCGTCCTCATTGCAATCGGGTATATGGGCTCTCCAGCGGTTGCAAACATCCTCACCCGGATCATGACGCGTGAAGGTTGGGCTACTGCAGGGCTCCGCCCCAACCTGAAGCGCGGATGGAATTTTTGGCTGGCTGCCTGGTTGCTGCCACCATTCATCACCATCTTTGGTGCGGCAACTTTCTTCCTCATCCTTCCCCGTTATTTCGACCCTGGGTTGGGCAAGATCAGTTCCATGCTTGAAAGCCAGGGGGTAAGCCTGCCGATGTCCCCATTGGTCATCCTGATCGTCCAGTTGATTTCAGGAATCTTCATGGCGCCTCTGATTAATTCCCTCTTCACTTTCGGAGAAGAATTTGGCTGGCGCGGTTACCTGCTGCCCAAGCTGATGCCCCTCGGCAGCCACAAGGCAGTGATCATTTCCGGGGTCATCTGGGGTTTTTGGCACGCACCAGTCATTGCCATGGGACACAACTATGGTCTTGACTACCCATTCTTCCCCTGGACTGGTATTCTCTTAATGACCTGGTTTACCATCCTGATTGGCACCTTCCTCGCCTGGGTCACCCTGCGCGCTGGGTCCGTCTGGCCGGCTGTTATCGGCCACGCAGTCATCAACGGGATCAGCGGGATTGGCATCCTGGCTTCCACAGGCGCACCATCTACCCTACTCGGACCACTACCTACCGGATTTTTAGGCGGGATTGGCTGGCTGATTACCGCTGTGCTCATTTTCTTATCATCGAAAGCATTGGCGCCAGCTGTAGAAAATCCAACGGATAACCCTGCTGCCCAATTATCGGAGAATCCAACTTAATTAACTAACTATAGGAGAACAAATGACTGGAGAAACTAAAATATGCCTGGTTTGTGAACAGACCGACCAGTTCGTTCCATTGATCACCGTAACTTACGCTGGATTAGACTATCATATCTGCCCGGGACACCTGCCGATCCTCATCCACCACCCCGAGCAGTTGACTGGTAAGCTGCCCGGTGCAGCCAATATTACGCCGCACGTAGACTAGTCATCTGTCCTGGGAATGGCTATCCACCCATCGGCTTCATCACCAATATAAGCAACCCGCTGCGGATCCTGCCTTGCCAACCATGCCATACAGGCAGCTATCAATGCGTTCAATTGTGCTGGTCTGTAAAGCATATTATCTGGAAGATCACCTTGCAGTAACCGGCGGCGGGTGACCTCTTCATAGAAAGCCATGGGATCCTTGAGCCTTATCCCCTGGCGGATGAGCGCTAGCTGACGTTGGATGCGGCCTTCGTAACCAGCGCCAGGCAAGAGTTGCCCACCCAGCAGCAATTTGAAACAGGCAACAGCATTGATCTTGATTACCCGCGCTTTTTCATCATCTATTCGCGGTATTTGCTCCAGTTGAGCGTACAGCAGATGGAAATTTTTCGCATAGCTTGACATTTTTAGCAGATCCACGGGTAAAGGCTGGAAAAACAGTTGTTTACTTTTTACTTCCCTCCCCACGGCGCGCATTTCACCGGATTTGACTTTTTCCGCTGTCCGCAGAGCATTCACAGCGATCCACACAGATGGTCTGTTGGTTATTGTCATAACTTCATCCAGAGCGCATTGCGTCAGGCTTATCAGTTCGCCGGCTTGATTCACTTCCGCCAGCGTGAACGGTCGTTTCCCTGCGGCCACATCCACACCGATATACATTTCTTGATCGTCGCGCATACACCAAGTGTACCCATCTTTCCACAATGCGCAAATTAAATTGGGTTCTGGTTTTTCTGTGGTTTAGGGTATGATATTGATTAGGAGGTGGTTGGATGTTAAATTACCAAATTCTAATTGTGGCTGTGGTTTGCCTGGCAATGGGTTTTTTAATCGGACTTATTGTTTCCTCCCTGCATGGTGAACCTTCTTCGTCGGCAGCTCCGCAAATAAAACCAGGCAACGCGAATCTTCAGGTAGAACTATCACCTCCAACCCTCCAAAACATGGCTTCAAACCCATCACACCCACCCGCGCCTATTGTTATTCCCAAGAAACAATCCCCCTCAGCGCTGGCTGACGAACCACCTCTCACTATGATTGAGCAGATCAATCATATATTGCAGGATGAGCTTGCGCGCTCTCCTCTAAAAGGCCTCTACATTAATCTTTTAGAGTTGCCTGAAGGCATTGTGGTGTGGGTGGATAACCAATCATACCCGGGGGTGGATGCCGTGCCGGAAGGCGAGGCGAAAGAGCTCATTCGGATGGCAGTGAATAAGTGGGAAAGGCGATAACCCTATATCGCGTGTCGACACTGAAGCACGCTTTCAGTTTCATTCCACAGTTTTCAGCTATTAAAGGTCATACAATTCCCTGCCGGCATTTACTGCAAAGCACTTGCTAAAGTACTTCCCTGTGTTTCCTTCCAACGATCCATATATTCGCCCCAAGCCTGGCAAGCTGAATGGCTGTCTCCAGTCCACTGCCATCAGTGCCCCCTGTGATGAGTACATTTCTGCCTTCCATAATTGCCATGTTTGCTCTCTTTTCTACAAGAATGATTAACTACGCAGTGAGGTTCAGGTTCGAACTTTTATAAGCGCTACACTAGGTTAGGATGATATATTCAGGAGCTTTGAATGGTTAATAAGGTCATACAAAGCGGATAACTGCACTCTCATAATGCTTTACAAATACCCTCTCAACCATGTAAGATATTCTCATGAGTAAATGGATCCGGATAGCGATAATCGTGTTTACCCTGGCGGGCTGTTCCGCACCGACCTTAAGTCCCACGGCTACATTCAATCCTACTATGACTCCCTCCACGACCCGGACTTTAACATCCGTCCCGGCACCGACCATCACCCCTGCTCCAACCTCCACCGCCACTCCATATCCAATCGTCCCCCCCCGGTTAGCTGCTGGCGATTATCACACCTGCTTTTTATCCCCATCTGGCAGGGTGTCCTGCTGGGGCTGGAACCAGTTCGGTCAGGCAGGGGAAAAACCGGATACAGAGAACTCCCTGCCTGGCAATTCGCTGTATCTACAAGGTATAGTTCAGCTTTCTGCCGGCGCTTATCATACCTGCGCGGTGGATGCTGAACACCGTGTGTACTGCTGGGGGCGTAACAACATGGGTCAACTGGGAGATGGCACGTACAAAGATACATATATCCCCGTGCAGGTGATTGGACTGGAGAGTGCAAATATTACGGATGTGGCGTCTGGCTCATTCCATACCTGCGCGTATGAGGCCGGTGGCAGGGCATGGTGCTGGGGCTCCAACCGCGATGGCAAGTTGGGTACCGGTTCCAGCGAGTTGACATCCCCCGCTCCTGTTAGAGTTCCCAAACCAGTCGCGAATGTGATCAGCCTCTCTGCTGGAGCCACATTCACTTGCGCAGTCGGCGAAGACGGGAAAAACTGGTGTTGGGGGAATGGCAGTTTTGGCCAAACGGGAATCAAATTACTGAAAAGTAGTGCTGTTCCGCAGGAAACGGAAAACGACATTCCAGGAACTATCCAGCTTACTTCAGGCTGGTTCCATACCTGCGTGCTGACTGACAGCGGGCATATCACCTGCTGGGGCAAGAATTACGAAGGCGCTCTTGGCAATAGCAGTACTATCTCCCGCGGGCTGGCAGCCTATGTGACCGGCATCAGTGGCAAGAAAGACGTGCGCTTGCTGGCTGCTGGCGGGCGTTCTACGTGCGCCGTGCTCGATATCGGTCAATTATACTGTTGGGGGAAGAATGATTACGGCCAGGCTGGAATTGGCAATACCAGCGATTTGTTGCTGCCATTCGAAGTAACAACTCTGACAGGTAAACACATCATCAGCCTGGCTGTAGGTGGCAGCCATGCCTGCGCGCTGACCGATGCCTCCGAGCTGTTTTGCTGGGGTGCCAACGACCATTACCAGCTCGGGGTGGACTCACTGGATATGTCCCTTACCCCTTTATTAATTGCATTGCCAGTCAAATAACAACGTGAAGTTATAATAAATATATACCTGATTTGGGAGCAGATGCCATGTTGAATACCAAGAAAATTGCAGTTATCGGCTACGGTGTGATGGGAGAGGCGATTATTTCCGGTCTGATCAAGATTGGCGGCATTCCGCCACAGAGTATCACCACTTCTGGCCCACGTGAAGAACGACGCCAGGACCTGATAGAACGCTATGGCATTCATTCCGTGAAAGATAATACTCAGGTCGTCTCCGGCAGTGACGTGGTCTTCCTGGCTGTCAAACCCCAAAAGATTCATGCTGTCATTAAAGGGCTGAAAGGCAAGATTCCCCCAAACTCGGTGGTGATCTCCATTATCGCCGGGGTATCCATGGACCTATTGGTCAAAACACTGGGCCACGAGGCGATCGTACGTGCCATGCCTAACACCCCCGCGCGCATCGGCGACGGCATCACCGTATGGACCAACTCACGCCAGGTCAGCCCTGAGCAAAAGGACATGGCCCGCGAATCGCTGCAATGCCTGGGCAAGGAGCTTTTCGTGGAAGAGGAATCCTACCTGGATATGGCCACCGCGCTATCCGGCACTGGCCCGGCTTACGTCTTTCTATTCATGGAAGCACTGATTGATGCCGGGGTGCACATGGGTTTTCCGCGCCGAATTGCTGAAGAGCTGGTGGTGCAAACTCTTCAAGGCAGCGTGGCTTATTACAAATCCGTCAGTGAGCACCCGGCAGCCATGCGCAACCAGGTCACCTCGCCCGGAGGAACATCTGCCGAAGCATTGTATTACCTGGAAAAAGCTGGATTTCGCACCGCCATCTCCCGTGCGGTGTGGGCTGCCTATCAACGCTCACTCGATCTTGGTGCGGGTCACTCCCGCCTGATGAAAGAATCTGAAACGGAATAATATGAAGGTTCTCCATTTTGCTGACGCCCATATCGACATGGCTAATTATGGCCGGCATGATGCCAACCTGGGCTTGCCGTTGCGGGTGTTGGATTTTTTAAAATCGCTGGATACCATTGTGGATGCTGCCATCCACGAGAAAGTGGACCTGGTACTCTTCGCTGGCGATGCCTACAAAGACCGCTCCCCGGCACCCACGTTTCAGCGGGAGTGGGGTAAGCGTATCATGCGGCTTTCCCGCGCCGGCATTCCCACGCTGCTGCTGGTGGGCAACCATGACACCTCGCCAGCCACCGGACGGGCTTTCTCTTTTCAGGAATTTGAAACACTGGAGGTACCCCACGTGCAACTCATCTTCCGCCCCGGCCTGCTCAAACCTGATCAGCTGGAAGGCTTACCGATTCAGATCATTGCCATCCCATGGATCAACCGCGCCGCGGTGGCAGCCGCGATGCTCAATCAGGGGGAAGGTGAAGGCGACGCCAACCGCTCATTGGAAGCAGTTTTAGTTGAAATGGTAAACCGCTGGCTGAACGAACTTGATCCAACACTCCCCACAATAATGTTGGCACACGGATCGGTGGAGGGAGCCATTTATGGCGGCGAACGCAGCGTCATGCTGGGGGGCGATTTCACCCTGCCACGCTCCCTGATGCGTGATCCACGCCTGGATTACACCGCGCTGGGGCACATCCATAAGATGCAAAACTTGAACGAAGGTTCTCACCCACCGGTGGTGTATCCGGGTTCGATCGAGCGGGTGGATGCTGGTGAGGCTGGTGATGATAAATTCTATGTCATTGCCGAGGTGAATAAAGGCAGCACCCAGGTCGAGTTTCACAAGCTGACTGGCATTCGAAAATTCATTAACCGCGAAGTCACCCTTGACGACAACTCTCCGGTGACCGAACAATTGACCCGCGCATTGGAACCACAGGCAGGATTAAATGATGCCATCGTGCGCCTGACCGCACATTTCAGCCGCGAGAAGCAGGCTCAAATCGATGAGCGGTCCTTGCGGGAGTTTGCCAATGATGCATTTGAATTTCATTTCATCCAGCGCCCCGAGTCAGATATGCGCATCCGCCTGCCGCAGAACATGGCCATTTCCTCCCTCACACCATTGGATCTGGCAGAAATGTTTTGGAAGGAATATCACTGGCCGGAAGAGGCGTACCCCGCGCTTCGTGAGCTTGCCAACCAGGTGATCGCAGAAACTCAGGAAGAGGATGAAAGCCTGTGAAACCGATTCGCCTTCAACTTACAAACTTCCTGTCTTACCGCGACCGGGTTGAAGTGGATTTTACCGGCCTGCACCTGGCTTGCATTTCAGGCCACAATGGCGCTGGCAAGTCCACCCTTTTGGATGCCATGACCTGGTCTTTATTTGGCAGGGCGCGCCGAACGGATGATGCCATCATCTTCTCAGGCGCGGAAGCCGCGGAAGTAACCTTCGACTTTGAATACGAAGAGGAGTTCTATCGCATCCACCGCAGAAAGAGCCGCTCTAAAACTGGCGTGCTTGATCTGTTCATGCGGCAGCAAAATGAGGATGGCAGCTTCACTTGGAAATCTTTCACTGAGAAATCCATGACCATGACAGAAGGCAGCATCCTCAGGATTTTACGCATGGATTATGATACCTTCACCAATGCTTCTTTCTTTTTACAGGGTCGAGCGGATGAGTTCACGCAGAAGAATGCCACCGACCGCAAGAAGATCCTGGGCAGCATATTGGGGCTGGATATCTGGGATGTCTACAATAAAAAAGCCGTGGAAAAGCGAAAAAAACATGAAGAGGAACAGCGGTTCATCGATGCACGCATCAGCGAGATAGACACAGAGTTGGGAGAGGAAGCTACCCGTAAAACCCGTTACGCGGAGCTCAGCGAGGATCTGCTGCGATTTTCTACGCAAAAGAAGAACCTGGAAGACTTGCTGCAAAACCTGCGCCTTTCTTACAATCTACAAAAGGAATTAATAAAGCAACTGGAAAACAATCAAAACTTACTGGGCGGTAAACGCAGAGCTTTCGAACAGGCAGCCAGTTTGCTTGCCGCTCGTAAATTAGAACTGGACGAGATGCAGCAATTGCTCGCGCGAGAAGTGGAAATTGGCACAGCCTTTAAACAGTGGAAAGAGCTTCGTGCTTCCCTTGAAACCAAGGAATCCCTGGCAGCGGCATATCATAAGCTGCGTGAACAAAAGACCGCCCCCTACCTGGCAATGGAAAACGCCAGGAGCGCGCTGCTCCAGGAACAAAAGGTCCTGACTGAAAAGCGGACAGTGGCCGAACAAATGCTATCTGACATGCCTGGCAAATCTGCGGAGTTGCAAAAGGACCTTCAAAGCATTGCCGCGCACGACAGGATTATCTCGCATAAGAGCGATAAAGAAGGACAGAGGGAATTGTGGCGCAGGCAACGGGAAGAACTATCAGCCGATAACAAGCATCTACACGCTCAGATGGATGAGCTGCAAACCCGCCAAACCAATCTCGAAGGCGTAACTGATCCAGGCTGCCCATTCTGCGGACAGGATCTGACGCCAGACCATCGCGCAGAATTGATCAGGGATATTCTGGCGGAAGGAAAACAGTTGGGTGATGCCTATCGTCAAAACCAGGTGCAGATCACTGAATTGGAAAAAAGCCTGCGCCAGGTCGAAGGCGAGCTCCAGACTATTACGCAGCTGGAAAATGAAAAGCAAAGCCTGCTGCGAAAAACAGATGGGCTCCAGATTTGGTTAAATGAGCGAGAACCTTTACTAAAGGAATGGGAGAGCACAGGCAAAAAACGTCTGGCAATTGTGGAATCTCAGTTAACCCATGAAACCTTCGCGCAGGAAGAGCGCGCTTTACTGACCAGGTTGGACGCGGAAATTAAACAACTTAACTACGACTCATCCGAACATGAAGACTTGCGTCAACGGGAGCTGACCCAACGCAGCGTTGAAATAGAATACCAGCAGCTGGACAGGACCCGTAGCGCGATTATCCCCTTACAGCGTCAGATTAGCGACCTGGATATCCAGCAAAAAACCAACCGCCAGGAATTGGAGCAGCTTGAAGTCAGCGTTAAAAAAGCAGAGGAAGATTACCACTCCCAATTCGCTGATCTCCCTGACCTGGCTCAGTCCGAATTGAATTTCAAACGCTCAATGGAACAGGAGAATACCCTGCGTGATGAAACCGCTGCTGCCCGTCAGAAAGTGGTAGTACTGGATACCCTGCGCCTCAAGCGGAAAGACCTTGAAATAGAGCGTGAACTGTCGGGCATCCGGATAGGTCAATACAAGCAGTTGGAACGCACCTTTGGAAAAGATGGTGTGCCGGCATTATTAATTGAGCAAGCCATCCCGGAGATCGAGAGTGAAGCCAATGATCTCCTTGATCGACTCTCCGCTGGTGAAATGTCGGTTCGCTTCTTAACCCAACGCGATTATAAAGATAAAGCTCGCGAGGGCAAAAAGGAAACCCTGGATATTCAGATCAGCGACGGCACTAGCTCTCGGGATTACGAAATGTTTTCCGGTGGTGAAGCCTTCCGGGTGAATTTCGCCATCCGGCTGGCTCTCTCCCGCATCCTGGCACAGCGCGCTGGCGCTCGGTTGCAGACACTGGTGATCGACGAGGGATTTGGCAGCCAGGATGCCATCGGACGGCAACGATTGGTGGAAGCCATCAACATGGTGCAGAATGACTTTGCCCTCATCCTGGTCATCACCCATCTGGAAGAATTAAAGGATTATTTCCCCTCACGCATCGAGGTGGAAAAGACTGAAAATGGTTCGATAGTGACTGTAATTGCTGAGACTAATGGTGCGACTGGCGTTTGATGAACAGTTTTAACTGTTTTTTCAGATCGTCAAATACATCATTCACCGGTTGATTGGCGTTGATGGTCTTGAATTTATACTCCACCGCCAGGGCGTCAAACTGTCGCATCAGACGGGACTGATATTCCACAAAGCTGTCATACAGGTTATCCGCGCAATGGATATCCATACCGGATTCCCAGTAATCGAAACCGCGGCCATTGATCATCCGGGTGATGAGGTTTGGCAGGTCGCTTTTAAGGTAGAACACGATATCCGGCTTGAGGGCAAAACCATACACTTCCCGTGCCCAGCGCGGATCCGCGCCGCGGACAATATCCCGGGCGATGATCGAGAAAAAATAGCGATCAGAGAGCACGTAGAAACCCGCCTTCAAAGCTGGGATGATCTGGTTCTCCAACCGATCAGCAAAATCTGTGGCATAAAAAAGGCTCATCGCCATCCGGCTCATGGTATGACCGCTCTTGGCTGCCACCAACCCAGGCTGGGTGAGCGCTGAACGGCGCAGCCCTGTATCTGATACCGCAAACCCTTCATCCTCCAGCCACTTGCGCAGCAACGTGATCTGGGTGGAGCGCCCCACACCATCTGTGCCTTCCAGCACAATTAACCTGCCGGGCATATCCTTTATAGCCATGTATGGAAAGCCAGCTCCGAAAAATTTATTCTTTTTCATGGTGCACCTTCTGCTTCAGCATTGCCATCTTCATCAAATGACAACTCCGGTTCCATCTGTTGCAGCTCTGCCACCGGGTCCACCAGTCCACGCCAATCTTTGAGCACGCTTTTCACCACCTGGCGCACCAGCTTTTGTTGTTTTTGAACCGGCAGTGTCCCATCTACCTTGGTGAGGTGAAATTCCGTTACCATGGCTTCGTACTCATCCACGATCATTTGCTGGAACAGGCGGAAGCTGGTGACTTTGTTGTCTGAAAGGCCGAGGTCCATGCCAGCTTCGTAATACTTGATCTTGGCTCGGCTGGAGGTGATCCGCTCCACCGCCACATCCAGTGGCACAGAGAAGTACAACGCAATATCCGGCTGCAATGCGAAGGAATATAGATTACGCACCCACTGGCGGTCCACGCCGCGAGTCACATCACGCGCGAAAGCGGTGAAGGCGTACCGGTCAGCCAAAACCAGTGCGCCAGCCTTCAACTGCGGGTAGATGCGGTTTTCCCAGCGTTCAGCGAAATCTGTGGCCTGCAACAGGGAAAAAGTGGTGGGGGTGAACATCTTTTCGGTTTTCGCCAGGCGGGTGGTGCTCTTCACCAGTTCTGAAGAATTCCACTCGGAGAAATAAACCGATCGTCCTTGCGATTTCATCCACTTATATAGAAGATCGATCTGGGTGGACTTGCCACTCCCATCAATGCCTTCCACAACAATTAACTTACCGGGAAATGGGTTGGGTTGCAGCATTTTCGCCTTCCTTAACTCATATCTTCATCATTGTGGGTCAATTCAGTTAATTCGCCAGTGACTACAAAGATGGTTCGTTCGCAGATATTGCTGACTCGGTCTGCCGTGCGCTCCAGGTTATGGGCGGCCCACATATAGAAATTGGTATGATCAATGGTTTGTGGTTTCTGAATCATACATTCAACCAGCTTGCGGTAAATGGACTTGTACATCTCATCCACTCTGTCATCTTCCAGCGGGATATCCCTGGCTTCCTTTTCATCTTCTTTCACGAAAGCAATGACCGCCCGGTGCAGCATGGAAGCAGCAGCTTCTGACATGGCTTCCAGCTCAAGTAAGGGTACCTCATGCACAGCATATTCCAACAGAGTGTTGATTTTGGCGTTTCCTTTGGCATAATCGCCGATGCGCTCCAGTTCGCCTGCCACTTCAAGGATGGCTGCCAGCAGACGCAGATCATGCGCCATGGGCTGCTGGGTCGCAATTACCAGCAGGGCGGCGCTTTCAATATCAAAACGTTTCTGGTTAACATTATTATCTGCCTGCAGCACTTCCAGAGAAAGCTGAACGTTTCGGGTTTTGAGGGATACCATGGCATCTGAGATGTTTTTCTCCACCATGCTGCCCAGCATCAGGATCTCATCCTTCAATTCCCTGATTTCTCTATCCATCGTTTCTCGCGGCATAAGTCCTCCTCTACCTCAAATGTCCTAGCCAAAGCGGCCGGTGATGTAATCTTCTGTTCGTTTATCTTTGGGGTTGGTGAATATCTGGCTGGTGTCATCCATCTCCACCATGATCCCCGCCCGGTCATCATCCATCGTGAAAAAGGCAGTGCGGTCGGATGCGCGGGCTGCCTGCTGCATGTTATGTGTCACAATGATGATGGTGTAGTCCTTCGACAACACGCGCATCAGATCCTCAATCTTCAATGTTGCAATCGGATCTAGCGCCGAGCAGGGTTCATCCATCAGGATGATCTCTGGTTGAACTGCCAGTACCCGCGCCAGGCATAACCTTTGCTGCTCACCTCCCGAAAGCTCCAGCGCGCCTTTTTGCAGATGGTCCTTCACCTCATCCCATAGAGCTGCCTGGCGCAAGGTGCTTTCCACCAACTCATCCTCATTGCCGCTGAAACCATTGATCTTCGCCCCCCAAACAACATTATCGTAAATGGATTTGGGGAAAGGATTCGGCTTCTGGAACACCATACCGATCAACCGGCGCACTTCCACCGGGTCAACAGCCGGATCATATAGATTTGCTCCTCGAAACAACACCTCGCCGCTAACCCGCGCTATCTTGATGAAATCGTTCATGCGGTTGAATGTACGCAGCACGGTGCTCTTGCCGCACCCTGAGGGGCCAATGATGGCAGTGATTTTCTGCTTCTCCACCACCAGGTCGATATCTTTCACCGCTCGAAAATTTCCGTAATGGATATTCAAGCCGCGGGTTTCAATCGCGGTGGCGGAAGAGGATGTGCTGGCGTCCAGGTTGATCATAATAATTTGCCGACTATAATAAGGTATCTCTATTTTATCTCAATTCTTACCCTGCCAGACCAGATTCCCGTTACAAGATGCATGTTTAACACAATGTTTACATAACCCATACCTGTTCTTAACCTGTTTCTGGTAATATGGCATAAGGAAAACAATGATGATATTAAACAAGAGAAAAGTATTATTCTTATGCACCGGCAATTCCGCCCGCAGCCAGATGGCGGAGGGGTTGCTGCGCTGGCATGGCGGCCGATATTTTGATGCCTTTAGCGCCGGCTTGGAACCCAAAGGGATCAACCCCTACACCATCCGCGTTATGCAGGAAATCGGCTACGAAATGGAAAGCCACCGCTCCAAAAACCTTTCCGAATACCTGGGGGAGCACTTCAGCTACCTCATCACAGTATGCAACCATGCGGATGAGAAGTGCCCCGTTTTTCCCGGCATGGGACAGCGTCTGCACTGGGGTTTTGAAGATCCGGCTGCCTTTGCGGGCACGGATGAAGAAGTATTGGCTAAATTCAGAGAGATCCGCAACCAGATTGACAACACGATCCTTGCCTGGATGAGCTCGCAGGGTCTTCAGGCTTACAGTTAAGCTATAATGATGGCGGAACGCAGTTAAGGAAAGGCGGTCGTCATGTTAAAGTTTGTTCTCCAGGGGTTAATCATTTTGGCTGTTTTGATGACAACCTCAGCATGTGCCACTAACAAAACCATAGAAGTGTCCGCAGAATCCAATGGCAGCCGGGTGGAGATGCAGACCGGGGATACCCTGGTCATCACCCTGGAAGGGAACATCACCACCGGTTACCAATGGGAACTACTGCCCAATAATGAGGGCGTTATGCAGTTGCAGGGCGACCCTGAATATGTCCAAAAGTCTGCCGGCAACTTAAAGGGCGCTGGCGGAGTTTGCCATTTCACGCTGAAAGCCATGCAGCCCGGCAGCACACGCGTGGAACTGAAGTATTACCGCTCCTTTGAGCCGGATATGGCACCGCTAGAGACTTTCAGCCTGGATGTGGTGGTGAAATAAAATACCAAACTCCCACCATACCTGCCATGGTAGGGTCTTTGCAGATCATGTGAGAGGATTTGGGGCGAGGAACGAGCACAGCACCTGATACCTACCCGCGCATGGATGGACTTGGGCATACCCAAGTGTCTCAGTTCAGACGCGCTCTCGATCATACCATGGTTGGCGCATATGCTGCCTTTGCAGAGGATAAGAAAGGCTCCCTGGAGCCGGGCAAGTTCGCTGAGCTAATTACCTGGCATGACAACCAGTACACTGTAATCATGGAAGATATTCTCAAGCTGACAATTGACCTGACCATGGTTGGCGGTGAGGTGGTGCACCAGGTCTGATTGGGTAGAGTTTTTTCCATTTATTTACCCTACAGTACCTTCCGATGTAATAGGTAATATATAATCGGCATCCTTTGAGGCTATCCTCAACCACTCCGTGTAGAGCCAGCCATATATAGGGTTGTGCAATAGCCCCCGAATGGAATGTAAGTTCTAGCCAGCGTTGAGATCATAACTATTGCCGCTTAAACCTGTCGAAGGTGGAAACAAGTAAATGGATATGAGAAGCGCTTCCCAGGATGGGGGTTGCTTATTGATTGGGGTTGAGAAGATGATTATAATTATTATTAATCGATTCATATATGGATAAGCGAAAATTAAAACGACAATTAAACTTGGCGCAGGTAGTAATGCTGGGCACAGCAGGAGCTATTGGCGCTGAGATTTTTATATTGACCGGGCATGCAGCTGGCATGTCCGGTCCTGCGTTTATATTGGCCATCCTGATCGGTGGTCTGCTGAGTTACTCGATTGCTTTGAACTATGGCGAGCTGGCTTCCTCCTTTCCTGTGACTGGTGGTGCATTAACCTACGTACGCGAAGCCTGGGGAAGAAACTTGCTATCATATCTCGTAGGTTCGCTGGATTGCCTATCCAGCACGTTTTACGCAGGGTTATCCGCGGTGGGTTTCGCGTATTCCGCGCAAATCTTTATTCCATTCTTACCAATTGTTCCCATTGCTATTGGTATCATCATGCTATTTGTTGTTTTGAATATTCTAGGGGTGAGCAATATCGGAAATGTGCAAATAATATTAGGTGGGATTTTACTGCTTATCCTATTTGCTTACATTATCTTTGGGTTTATCCTGCCAGGTGGCTTTCAATGGAACACCTATCTTTTTCAAGGACGGTTTTTTATTCATCAGGATGCCTGGTCGAATTTGTCTTCATTACTTACTACAGTTGCCCTGATTTATGTAGCTTTTATCGGTTTCGAGGTGATTGCTGATGACGCCGAGGAAGTCAAGTGTCCTAATCGCAACATTCCCCTTGGAATCTTGATCAGTCTTACATTGTGCCTTGTTATATACCCCCTTCTTGCGCTGGTAACCCTTGGTACCCTTCCTTGGACTGAGCTATCTGGTTCCGATGTAGCTCTTACTGACGCCATCTCTCAATTTTTACCGGGGATTGGCCCACTGGTTCTTGGATTAGCGGGCATTATCGCCACGATCACTACATTGAATTCTTCAATGCTGAGTGCTACCCGTGAGGCATTCACTATGAGCCGAGATGGTATGTGGCCAAGCTTCCTGTCCCGCCTGGGACGCTACAGGACACCATATTTCGCAACACTTGTCGTTGGTGGAATTATTTGCCTCATTGCTGCAATTGGACTGGTCGAATTCTTAAGTTACATCTCTTCCTCTGGCTACCTCTTTGTCCTGTTCTGGTCGAATATGGCATTAATCCGCTTGAGAAAGCGGTATCCAGATATGCAAAGGCCATTTAAAGTACCCTTCTTCCCAACCACTGCCTATCTGGCAATGGGAACTTGTTTAATAATTCTCGCCTATACTGACCTGCGCGCACTGGGATTTGGGGTAGGGTTGATCGCGGTGCTCAGCATTGTGTATTATCTTTCTCCTATTGCCAACCAGCTCTATGCAAATCACATCAAAACAGTGAGCCAGTTTAAGAATCGAATTCTGGTCCCAGTATCGAATCCCAAAACTGGCATTCAGCTGGTTCACCTGGCTGCGATACTAGCACAGGCAATTGAAGACACCAGTGTTTGCGTTTTCCATGTGGCCCCCTCCAACAATAATCGCTCTATCCCTCTAAATAACCTGGTCGGGCGGCGCATTCCTTCATCTCCCCCTTCTTACCTTCCAGACCAAATTATGCAGGAAGTTCGTAGCAGGAATGTGCCTCTTTATTCAAAAATTCGCCAGAATACAAGTATTGCCATGGGCATTCTGGATGAAATAGACACTTTTCAGAATGTTAAATTAATCCTGGCTGGGTGGCCAGGACCACTCAATCCACAAGCAACCATCGGGAATCCCATCCAAACCCTATTGGATAAAGCCCAAACCAATGTAGCAGTATTATTATCGCATAACCTTGGGAAAATTCATAACATCCTCGTTCCAATTGGCGGCGGCAGACATTCTCGCCTGGCTCTTCACCTGGCGTATGAAATTGCTGAACAAGAAAACGCGAAGATAACCGCTTTCCATACTTTTTCCACAACCACAGAAGCAGAAGAAATCGAAGATACGATGCTTAACCTGCGCCAGATCATTGTCGAGGAACTGGGGTCGATTCCTTTGCGAATTTCTACTCAAATAACACGGGCGGAATCAGTCAGAGCGGGTATTTTGGATGAGGCGAAGCGCCAAACTTATGATCTACTCGTAATGGGAGCCTCAGAAGAATATGGTTATGGAACCCGGCTTTTTGGTTCAGTGGACGATTGGATTATTGAACATGTTGAACACTGTTCGGTTTTATTAGCCCGACAATATGAATCCGCTATGATCCATTGGATCAGACGACAACTCAAAATGATCGAGAAAGAATACTAAGCGATAAAAAGATGGCTTTTCGTGCGAAATAATCGTTTCTCCGCACCATCTACCCAATTGCATGTGAATGGTTTAGTCACGTTTCTTAGACTATCAAAAGCGGTGATTAAGAGAATGGATATGAGCAGTGCTCTAAAGAATTGGCGGTTGTTTTCTTAAAGCATCATCGCCTCATAAAAAAAGATTATATAAATAATATTAACCGCACATTCAGTTTCCCGTCTTCTGCCGTATTTTGCCAAATTGTCAGAGGTGGCAGATGCAGCTATCTG
>PNON01000036.1 GCA_013824865.1 Anaerolinea sp.
ATACGGTTACGCAAACGCGCGCAAGGTAATCTGGACGGGTTTCTTTTGCAACTTGTTGGCAGTGCTCGCCATCTGGGTCGGGGGCATCCTGCCTGCCTTTTCTTTTTGGTCAGTTGGTAATTTTTCAACTGCTGAAACTGCCCAGCAAGCCTACTCTGCGATCTTAGGTTTTACACCTCGTCTTCTGGTTGCTTCTTTTATTGCTTATCTGTTTGGTGAATTTTTGAACTCCTTTATCTTGGCAAAGTTAAAACTAATAACTCAGGGCAAGTTCTTATGGGTTCGAACCATTGGCTCAACCATTGTCGGTGAAGGGGTTGATTCTGCTATTTTTATTACCATTGCGTTTTGGAGCATCCTACCCACAAACGCCTTGTTCACTACAATTCTTTCTCAGTGGTTGTTCAAAGTTGCCTATGAAACCCTGATGACCCCGCTCACTTACCTGGTCGTTAACTTCCTCAAGAAAAAGGAAAATGAGGACTATTTTGATCGGAATACGAATTTCAATCCGGTATCTTTTTGAATCAAACATACATTTTTAATGCAGACTATAAACGCAAAGCGTTATGAGAATCAGGGAGGGCAAACTCGCCACATGAAAATGAATTTGAAGTAATTGAATTGGAAAGGTTGCCTTAGGAATTCAGAAAAAGGAACTTGACGAACCCACGTAAAAGGGCTACTTTACGCACATCAATCAACTACCGTAGCGTTCCGGGCAATTGTGAACCAGCGTTCGTCGGTTTGGCTGATTTGCAGAACCCGCCGCACAAATGGCACGGATTCAGGATCTTTGCTCATATCACTCCAGGTTATTTTTGGAGCACCGCTCCGGGTGCTTTCGGAGTAACCCGGAGGTCCCAAGTTCGAATCTGAGCCCCGCTACTTTTTTCCAAACACCCATCTCTGGGCGTTTTTGGTTTAAGCGCAAATACCTTCTAGCAGATTGTTGCCTGTGCTTTATATAATCACCCTCCCCCACCTTTTGAGGGCCGAGTTGCATATTCGGGTATGGAATTAGGTCCGCTTTTTGAGTCAAAAATAAAGAAAATATGGCAAGTGCTGTTTTAGTATATCTTCGCGGGGGCGATTAATAAACGCATCAAAACACAGTGAAGCCAGCAATTATTAAGAAGACTCCCAGGTTTACTGTTTTGGACCCGCTTTGAGAACTTCTACAGGGACAGCGTCGCTATACTGCTGGAAATTTTCATTGAACATTTTTGCCAGCGTACGCGCCTGCTCATCATAAGTTGGGAGATCAGGCCAGGTGCTGCGCGGTTTTAACACACCAGCCGGGACACCCGGGCAGGATTGAGGCACCATGACCCCAAATACCGGGTCAGGATCATAAGGCACATCCTTTAAAGCGCCACTCAACAGCGCATCAATCATTGCGCGAGTATAGGAAATTTTCATCCGCTGCCCAGTCCCGTAAGGACCGCCTGTCCAGCCGGTGTTGATCATCCAGCACTGAGTCTGGTGTTTGCGGATTTTCTCTCCCAATAAACGAGCATATACCATCGGGTGATGCACCATAAAGGGGCCGCCAAAGCAAGTGCTGAATGTGGCCTGCGGCTGCTTGATTCCTTTTTCAGTCCCGGCGACTTTCGCGGTATATCCCGAAAGAAAGTGGTACATGGCCTGCTCCGGGCTGAGACGAGAAATGGGAGGCAATATTCCGAAAGCATCAGCGGTTAAGAAAATCACATTGTCCGGAGGCTGACCCATTCCAGTGGGTTCGAAATTACCCAATTGGCTCAGGAGATAGGAAGCGCGCGTGTTTTCAGTGATGGTTTCATCACTCAAATCAATTTTGCGTGTTTCGAAATCGATGACAACATTTTCCAGGATCGTCCCGAAGCGGCGGGTCATGGTGAATATTTCCGGTTCATCCTTTGCGCTGAGATGGATGACCTTGGCATAACACCCGCCTTCAAAATTAAAGATCCCTGAATCACTCCATCCGTGCTCGTCGTCACCAATTAGGCGACGTTTTGGATCTGCAGAAAGTGTGGTCTTACCGGTTCCGCTCAACCCAAAGAAGAGGGCGGTATCACCGGACGCTCCAATATTGGCAGCACAATGCATGGGGAGAATGCCCTGCAGTGGGAAGAGATAATTGAGAACGGTAAATACTGTCTTTTTAATCTCGCCTGCGTAGCGCGTTCCTGCAATCAAAGCCAGTTTTTGACCCAAATGAATTGCTACAACCACATCCGAACGGGTGCCATCGATTTCAGGTTCGGCTTCAAATCCGGAGGCCACCATAACGGTAAATTCGGGAGAGAAGTCTTTGGGGGACACGGGGTCTGCGTGGATGAACATATTATAGGCAAACAGGCTTTCCCAGGCGGTATCGGTGATGATCCGCGCCGGGAAGCGGTAAGCCGGATCGGCACCACCATAGCAATCCTGAACGAACAGCTCTTTGTGGCTAAAATACTCCAGGATACGAGATTTTAAGTGCTCAAACTTGTCGGGGTCGATAGGTTTATTTATTTTTCCCCACCAGACATCATCCTGACTGGAAGGCTCGCGTACAAAGAATTTGTCATTCGGGGAACGTCCGGTACACTTGCCGGTAAAAACAACCAACGGACCATTTTCTGCGGTCAAAGCTTCTCCGCGCCTAATCACCTCTTCGTACAATAAAGGAGGTGTGAGGTTGTGGTAAATTTTCTTTGTTTGAATGACAGTTTTTGTAACCAGTTCAAAACGCGAATTTAGATTATCAAGCATGTATTCCTCATTATTTGCACTCAACCAGAATATTGGCTATTCGGTAATATGTGAAGATCAACAGCGAATCCATTTTTATTCGTTCCCAGTCACCAATGCAATAATCGCCATTCGGATCGGTATGCCATTGGCTGCCTGTCGAAAATAAGCCGCGCCTTCATACTCATCCACTTCCCTGGCAATTTCATCCAATCGCGGGAGGGGGTGCATGATCGTGATGCCATGTTTGGCTTTCCCGAGAAACTCATTATTGACAGCATAGACGCCTTTAAGACGTTCATATTCATTTTCATCTGTAAAGCGTTCTTTTTGAACCCGGGTCATATATAGAACATCACTTTTTACTGCTGCTTCTTCAAGGTTGGTGGTTTCGATGACTTCGATCCCGTCATTTTGTAGAGAGTTGGTGATATCCGCAGGCATCTTCAATTCTTGCGGGGAAACGAAATAAAAGCGCGGACCATATTTACCCAAAAGCCAGGATAGCGAATGGACTGTGCGCCCATTTTTCAAATCGCCGGCCAAAGCTACAGTGAGGTTATTTAAACGGCCTCTTTCTTTCTGGATTGTATATAAATCCATTAAGGCCTGGGTTGGGTGTTGGCCAGCGCCATCCCCTCCATTAATTACCGGTACGCTGGCTCCATCAGCCAGTTCCTTAGCGCTGCCTTCAGCCATGTGGCGGATGACAGCTAAATTGGCATACCCATCGATCATTTTGCCAGTGTCATACAGCCGTTCGCCTTTGACGACTGAGTTGGATGTCTTGGCGTCTGTCACGGAAACTACATGCCCACCCATGAGCAACATGGCGGTTTCAAAAGTCAGGCGGGTCTGGGTCGAGGGTTCGAAGAATAAAGTTGCCAGAACTTTTCCCGCCATATTGGTCAGACGTCCACCCAAAGCCATCACTTTTTCATATCGGGCTGCCGTTTCCAGGATCAGGCTGATCTGTTCCAGTTTCAGATCTTTCACATGCAGTATATCTTTGGATTTTAAAATTGTTGTCATTATCTTATATTTCTTCCCTGGTTATCAATTGATGACACAGTTTGCTATATAACCACTTCACTGTCTGTGGTATTCCTTAATTCATTGGTTGGGTCTCCAAGGCAAGGAAAACATTCTTACTCCACAGCAAGATAACCATAAGCTGTGAGATAGAAATGTTACCTTAATATAGGCTGCACCCATGTTAATCACCAACCTTTAATCTTTATTTGATGGACCCTCTCTATCCTAGTCCTAGTGTGATATGTGTGGATCGGGTGGGTTAATTGTTGCTGATATTATTATCGCACTAATCGCCAGCTGGTTCAATTACGCCGGTTGCTGGTCAGCTCAAAAAATTCATACCTATACTGATTATTTGAGCGGCTCACTGCAATGCTCCAGGGTAGGCAGGAAATGCCCCTGGCCTGGTTCGGCGACAATTTCGCCTTTCCATAGCACGCGTTTGCCACGCTGGAACGACATCTCCGGCCATCCCAATACCGTGCGCCCTTCATAAAGGGTGTAACCCACATTACTGTGCTGATTATCAGCATGGATGGTAAATTCGTGATTTGGGTCAAGGACAACCAGATCAGCATCTGAGCCAACCGTGATGGTGCCCTTGCGTGGAAAGAGTCCGAAGATGCGCGCCGGGTTCTCACATAAGACCTGCACGAGGCGCACCAGGCTTAGATGCCCCTGGTTCACACCCCCCATGTAAGTCATGGGGAGGAGTGTTTCGATCTGTGGCGCCCCAAATCCCTGCTCAAGGAAATCTCCTTTCACATCTTTGGCTTTGGGTGCGTGATCCGAGGACACAACGGATAGTGTGCCATCGCGCAGGGCGGCCCACAGTGCCGAATTATCCCGGGCCGCGCGGATGGGTGGGCCAATTTTCGCGAGTGCGCCACGAGTTTCGATGATATCCTCCGTAAGGTTCAAGTACTGGGGGCAGGTTTCGGCATACACTGGCAGGCCTTCTTGCTGGGCCATTCGAATCGGGCGCAACGCACGCTCGGAAGTGACATGTGGAATATAGACCTTACAGCCGACCACCTCAGCCAGGCGAATGGTGCGGAAGATACCTTCTTCTTCCAGTGCAGCCGGGCGTGAGGCATTAAAGAATTTGGCCGATGCGTTCGGACCTTTGAGATATTTGTCTTCCAGGTAATCGATAGCCCCGCCATTTTCACAGTGGACGATTGCCATGCCGTTACGCTCTGCAAGGATATCCATCCCTTTGATCAGCTGGTAATCGTCCGTATACCAGCCCTGTTTGAGGTAGGTAAGGAAGAACTTGAAAGTGCGTACACCCAATTCCATCACCTTTGGAATCTCAGGCACCTGCCGGGCAGCTTCGAACATGCCGCCGTGCAGGCCAAAATCAAGCAGGGATCGGCGTTGTGCATCCAACAACATTTTCTCTACCTGTTCGTAGAGACTCTCGCCGGTACGCGCGTAGGCAAAATGCAACAGGGTGGTCGTGCCGCCATAAGCTGCGACGCGTGAACTGTCCTCTACATCATCCAGATACACCGGGTGGACATGCACGTCAATAATCCCGGGGAAGACGTATTTGCCAGTTACATTCAATACTTCATGTGCGTGATCATGAGAGAGATGCGGTCCAACCGCCACGATACTTTCACCCTTCACGCCAACATCGGCCTTGCACATGCCAGTCCCGGTGACAACAATTCCGCCAGTTAGCAGTAGATCATAAATCATGTCCATCATCACCTCTACTTCCTCATAGTTTGTTGGACTGATCGAGTGCAGCAAGCACTTTTTCTGGAGTAATTGGAATTTCGTGGATGGATACCCCAATCGCATTTGCGATGGCGCTGGCTACAGCGGGGGCAGCAGGGGTCAGAGAAGGCTCGCCAATGCCTTTGGCGCCATATGGTCCAACCCCGGTGCCCGACTCAAGAATGATAGCCTGAATGTCAGGGTAATCCATCGAGGTGGGGATCAGATACTCAGAGAGGGAGGGAGTTTGGATCACCCCTTCTTTGACGACCATATTTTCCATCAGGCTGTATCCCAGACCCTGCATTCCTCCACCAATGATCTGGCCTTCAGCTGAAGCCCAGTTAATTGCCCGGCCAATGTCATGGCAGGCGGCAGCCTTAAGAATCGTGACTTCACCAGTTTCAGTATCTACTGCAACTTCAACAGCAAAGGAACCAAAAGTGAAGTCGGGCCAAACCTGACCCTGACCAGTTTCCGGGTTGATCGGGTCAGTGAAAGGCGCTTTGAATAGCGCCAAATTGGATAGATGAATGCCTTCTGAAGCGCACATTTTTGCCAGGTCCACCAGATCCAGTGTCTGGGAAGGGTCATTCTTGATAAAGGCTTTGCCATCTGCAATGTCCAGCGCTTCGATTTCCTCCTCAAAATACTTGGAAGCACGACTGAGCAACACTTTACGTACCGTATTGGCGGCCATCAAGGTTGCATTACCAGACATATACAACTGGCGGGTGGCGGTTGATGTACCTGACAGGGGAGTCAGGGCAGAATCTGTGGAATAGATGGTTACACGTTCCAGTGGAACTCCGAGAGCCTCAGCTGCAATCTGACATAAGCTGTTGGCCTGTCCTGCGCCTAGGTCTGGCACGCCCGCGCGGACAGTGACCGTACTATCCAGCTCAAGACCAACCCAGGATTGGGAGGTATCATGCAGCCAGGTAATGCGGCCATAACTCTGGAAGTATGAAGAGAAGCCCTGCCCGATTTTTACCGGGCCATGATCAGGTCTTTGCTCACCCAGAGCTGCCATCGCACGTGTGGCTGTTTCTTCCAGCCAAGCCGCGCTTTCGATCCCCTGTCCTGTGGCAGTGCAGTCGCCGGTGCGCAAATAGTTCACTTTGCGCACTTCCAGCGGATCAAGATGTAACTGGCGGGCGATATCATCCATCTGTTGTTCGTACGCAAAACAAGCCTGCGGACCGCCAAAGCCACGGAAGGCACTGGTGAAAGGATTGTTGGTGGCAACCGAGAGCGCATCCACGTGGACATTGTCGATCCGGTAAGGGCCGGGAGCCATTACTGTGGTATAGAGCAATACGTAAGGTGAGAGATAAGGATATGCCCCTGAATCGGAAATCATTTCCACCTTAGAAGCTGTGATCAGGCCATTTTTCTTGACACCGGTGCGGTGCTTGATGACATAGGGATGGCGTTTGGAATGGGCCAGGAAGGATTCTTCGCGGGTATAGACCATTCTTACCGGACGGCCAGTGTGTTTTGCCAATAAAGCCAGGTAGATCTCAAGCGTGATGTCTTCTTTCCCGCCAAACCCACCTCCAACCATGGTTCCTTGGATATGGATCTTGTTCTGAGGGACGCCAACTGCGCGGGCAATGGTGCGGAAATGCTCGATCACCTGGGTGGAAACCCGGATTGTGATCACATTACGCTCATCCATCCATGCTACGCCAGCTTCCGGTTCAAGGTAGGCATGTTCCTGGTAGGGTAGGCGGAAAGTGTTTTCTACGATGAGGTCAGCCTGTTCAAAGCCAGATTCCAGGTTGCCTTTCCGGATTTTCCACCTGGCGACGATATTATCAGGAGGGGTGACCACAGGAGCGCCTGGTTTTATGGCTTCCTGCGGGTCATAAACACCCGGAAGGGGTTCGTAGTCGATCTCAATCAAAGACAGGGCTTTATCAAGGATTTCCTGTGTTTCAGCGGCTACCAGCGCGATCGGCTCACCATAAAAACGGACTTGCTGACTGGCCAATACCGGCACATCCGAACCAGTGCGCTGTTTTTGACCGGTCTGCCCGGGCATGTCGCTGACCAGCCTTGCATTGGGTACATCGAAACCTGTAATGACACAGGCGACACCAGTTAAGGCGCGCGCTTTGCTGACATCCAACCGGGTAATATGAGCAGAAGAATGCTTGCTGCGGAAGACCTTGCCAAGCAGCATTTGCGGCATTGAAAAGTCACCGGCATAAACTGTAGCTCCAACGGCTTTGCCCATCGCGTCTACCTTGCGCAGAGGTTTCCCTACCGTGCGCAATACAGGTAGATCAACTGGTGGAAGGGGTTTCACCTGATATTTCATCCTTCACCTCCATCGGCCATCTTCTCAGCCGCAGATTGAATAGCCTGGACGATCTGGGCGTAACCCGTACAGCGGCAAAGGTTGCCAGAGATCGCATCGCGGATCTCTGCTTCGGTTGGGTGGGGTTTTTGATCTAGGAGCGACTTGGCTGAGATGATCATCCCGGGGGTACAGTAGCCACATTGGATGGCACCCGCATCGGAAAATGCGGTCTGCAAAGGATGAGGATTTTCGATTGTTCCCAATCCAGCCGCGGTGATGATTTCGCCTTCATCCGCCTGCCATGCTAGAACAAGACAGCTATTGACTGCAACACCATTTAATAATATGGCACAGGCGCCGCAGTCGCCTTTTTCACAGCCGCATTTGACATCAGTGTAACCCAGGTCACGCAGCACGGTCAGCAGGGTCAAATTTGGACTGAGAGCAATATTATGCGTGCGACCATTAATGTGGAGAGTGATCACTTGGGGTTTCATTTTAATGCCTCCAGGATTTTGGTCAACAGGCGCCGCACGATTACTGCCGTGATGCGCTTGCGATAGGCTGCTGTCCCACGAATATCATCAATGGGGCGGCACGCCTCGGCTGCCAAATGAGAAGCTTCGGCGATTAATTCGGGTTTCAGTTCCTTACCGATCAGAAGTGTTTCAGCCACATGTACTCGGAAAGGTAACGGTGCAACCGCGCCCAGAGCAATGCCTGCCTGTTTGCACATCCCGGTAGCATCGATTTCAAGCAAAACCGCTACGCTCAAGACAGATATTGCATCTGCCTTGCGCAGGCCAACCTTGGTATAAGCGCCAGCGCTCCTATCGGATGGCACGGGCCAACGAATTGCAGACATCAACTCACCCGGCTGAAGTAAGGTTTTTCGGACCCCGGTTATGAAATCTTCCAGTTTTAGCCAGCGGGTTTCACTCTGGCTCATCAGTTGTACCTCTGCATTTAATGCCAGCAATGGTGGCGCTGTATCTGCCGCGGGAGAAGCATCGGTAAGATTACCGGCAACAGTGGCGCGATTACGCACCAGCGGGTTTGCAAATAACCTGGCAGATTCCAGCAAGATACCCGCATGGGTACAAATGAGCGGGTGGTCAATCAGATCTGTGATGGTCGTTCCGCCCCCTATCACGATGTAACCGTCTTGCAAATTTATGCCACGCAATTCCTTAACCCGGGATAGATCGATCAGTGATTTACCAGTATGGTGACCGTCACGTAGTTCGGACACGATATTGGTTCCGCCACCCAATAGTTTGCCATCCAGTCCCAATTGATTAAGCAAAGTCAGAGCCTCAGCTAGGTCCTGTGGGCGGTAGAGTTCAATCTCAGATTGCATGCGTACCTCCTTTATTCCTGGTGATCAGCACAACTTAGAACAGCCCTGACGATGCTGGCATAACCAGTACAGCGGCAGTTATTCCCGCGCAGATAATGCCGGACCTGTTCCTCATCGGGATCCGTCGTCTCTGCGAGTAATGATTTGGCGGTCATCAGCACCCCGGGCGTGCAGTAGCCGCATTGGAAGGCGGTGTTTTCGATAAAGGCTTCTTGCAAAGGATCAAGCTCACCAGTTTTTGGGTTCTGTAAACCTTCTATCGTGGTGATCTGCTTCCCGGCGGCGGAAATGGCCAGAACCAGGCAAGACAGCATCGGTTTTCCATCAATTTGCACAGTGCACGCGCTGCATTCGCCGATGCCGCAGGCATACTTGGTGCCTGTCAATTCAAGTTTCTCGCGCAGTACATTTAGGAGCAACTCGTTCCCTGCCACCCAGACTTTGGTCTTGTGGCCGTTGACATTGAGTTCAATTTCCGACCTGTGTTCGGTTTCCAGTGTGTTTGCGAGTGGCAGGTAATGTTGGCCTTCTGCCTGCGAAGGAGAAATATAGGCTGGTTTTGCTTCAAGATCGTATCGCCAGGCCTGGTTCATGGCATCCTGGAGCATGACATTCGCGATGCGCCGGCGATACCAGGCACTCGAGCGAACATCATCGATGGGCGAGATAGCCTCTGCTGCCATTTTACCGGCTTTTGCAAGTAGATCCTGGCTGAAATCCTGTCCGATGAGTGTTTTTGCCACAGTGGGGAGCAGGATCGGGGTTGGCGCTACCGAGCCCATGGCAACCCTGCAGGCAATGATGCGCTCACCCTGGCGAGTGAAGGCAATCGCCAGGCTGGCCTTGGCCAGGTCAGCCACGACACGGGAGGCTTTCAAAAAGACGCTGGTTGAGCCCGGTTGGGGGGCTGGTAGTTTGATTCCGACCAGCATTTCACCTGGCTTGAGCGAAGTTTTGCCGGGGCCAAGGAAGAATTCCTCTATCGGGAGGATGCGTTTTCCCTGGCGGCTGGACAGGGTTAGTTCAGCTTTCAGGGTTAACAAAACCGGGGCGGTATCAGCCGCGGGAGAGCCATTGCACAGATTGCCGCCAATCGTCCCCATTGTTTCGATCTGTGTGCTGCCAAATGACTGGCAGGCTGCAGCCAGACCAGGGAAGGAAGCCCGGATATGCGGATGCATGCCCATGTGATGGATTGTCACCAGGGGACCGATATTCATCGAGCCATCGAGGTTTACTTTAGTTTCATTTAACTCCGGGATCTTGGTGATGTTAATTATCGCAGCGGGAGTAAGGCGCTCCATCTTCATCATAACGATTAAATCAGTGCCACCCGCCATGAGGCGTGCCCGACCATCATATTGCTCTAGCCAGGTAAGCGCTTCGTCCACTGTGGAGGCTTCGAGATAATCGAAATTATCCACCAGCAGATGAGAATTTGTCATTTCATTGTGAGAGTGTGTGTCCATTATTGCACCCCTTCCTTTACCATCTTTTCTTGTTCCATTATGGCTCCCAAAATATTTTCCGGGGTGATCGGAAGCTCGTAGAACCGGATCCCGATTGCATTGTAAATAGCATTCGCATATGCCGCTGGGACCGGGTTGAGTGAGGCCTCACCGATGCCCTTGGCTCCTAATGGGCCGGTAGGTTCATAGGTGTTAGCAAAGTGAGTATTAAGGTCTTTCAGAGCTGGACTTTCCATCATGCCAGGCGTTTTGGCGTCGACCCAATAACCCTTAGATCGCAGCTGGCCTTGATCGTCCCATTCGTTATCCTCGTAAAGCGCCATACCCAAACCGCGTGATAAGCCACCTTCCATTTGTCCAATCGCGCCATCCGGGTTGACCACGGTGCCGCAGTCCACCCCAAGAGCTGTACGCAGCGTGCGTACTGTACCCGTCCAGGTATCGACCTCTATCTCTAAAAATACGGTCACATAGGCCGGCGGGCAATTAACCGGGCGGTAGCTGTCTACAGCCGCGATGGTTTTCCAACTCTCTGACCAGCAGCGGGATGCCAATTGTTTGAGCGTCATCAGCTTATCAGGGATAGACGGAACATAAATTACAGCCTGACCAAGCTCATGGTCCATGCGCATTTTGAGCGACTCGGGCTGAACGTTCAAATATCGCCCCGCAGTTTCGAAGATCTCTTTCTTCACCTTTTCAGCTACTTTGACAGCTGCCCCGCCCCCGGCATAAGTTCCGCGAGTTGCGTGGGTGCAGACATCGTACACGGTGGAAAATGTATCCGAGGGGACAACATTGACCTTATCCAGCGGGACGCAGAGTGTTTCTGCAACAAGCTTCGCAATTGCTTCCCAGGTCCCACCGCCATGATCGACCAAAGCACTCACAACATCCACCGAACCATCCTGGTTGACTTTGACGAGCGCTCCGGAGAAATCGATCACATCACCTGGCTGTGGCGCACCGGCACTGGTAGTATGGAAACCGCGTCCCAGACCAATCCCGCGGCGATAGCGCCCACTCTTTTTGTCTGGGTTTTCCCGGTTATCCCAACCGATAATATCCTGACCTTTCCCTAATAATTCGGGCACCCCATCACTCCAGACGATCGAGCGCACCATGGGTCCCTGACCCCAGAAGGTCATGCCCAACCCAACATAATTCTTCAAACGCAATTGAAGGGAATCCATGCCCAGCTTCTCTGCCAGCTCGTCCAATAGAGATTCGACTGCCAGAGTAGCCTGGGGGTTCCCGTAGCCCTGCATAGCACAGCCAGGGGCTTTGTTGGTATAAACAGCGACTCCTTTATAGCGCACATTGGGAAGTCGATAGAGTGAGACAACCCAACCGATGGACACTCCCAGGAAAGAATATCCCTGGATGATATGAGCGCCAAGATCAGCGATCATTTCCATCTCAACCCCAGTCAGAGTTCCATCTTTTTTGGCGCCAATTTTTATGTGTGCATCTGTTCCGAAACGTCCATGATCGTGCATGTCTTCTTCGCGGGTAAGCGTCAGCCTGACCGGGCGGTGGGCTTTAAGGGCTAAAGCCACTCCAATCGGCACGACTGAGTTCATCTGAATACTTGATCCAAATGTCCCGCCAACCGCCATGCGCTTGATATTAATCTTGCTCAAAGGGATATCGAATATCTGGCCAAGTACGATGCGCGTGTTATGGATGGATTGGGTGGTAGCCCAAACGGTGAGGCCGCCATCCGGCTCTGGACGACATAGCACGGATTTTGGCTCCATTTGCGCATGGTAAATTTTATGAGTCTTAAATGTACCTTCAACAAAAATATCGGAATTTGCAAAGGCTTTGTCAACATCCCCCTCATTGACTTCACGCTTGCAGGCGATATTATTTTCTATTTTAATTTCTTTGTCCCCATACATGACAGTGTCATACAGAGGTTCGGCTCCTGGTTTCATGGCCTCGATTGGATCGATAAGCACCGGTAATGGCTCATATTCAACCTTGACCGCGCGGGCAGCTTTTTCTGCCAGCTCTTCTGTTTCAGCAGCGACAGCGGCAACCGGTTCGCCCATCCTTCGGACTTTATCTGCCAGGATGTAATGATCTTTATGCAGCGCCCACTCAACAGTAATAATGCGTTCGTTATAACGAATTTTGGGAATGTCTTTGAAGGTTAAGACAATTGCTCCCATTGCCTCTGCAGCAGTCGTGTCTATCGAAAGGATGCGCGCATGAGCGTAAGGCGAGCAAACCATCCGCCCGTAAAGCATGCGCGGGAGAGTCATGTCAACAGTGTACTTTTCCTGACCGGTAACGCGCGCCACACCATCCTTGCGTGGGGTGACATGTCCAACCACTTGAAAGTCTTTTTTCTCCATATTGTCTCCTCCAGAAAATGGCACGAGGTTTTCCTTTTACCTCCCGATTCGTATTTCCCTTAAAGGAATGGGATAAGCAAAATATTAGACCTTACCCAGCACGGAAGCCATTAATGCCATTCGGATAAATACTCCATTACCCACCTGGCGGAAATAAGCTGCATTGGTAAGGCTGTCTACATCGGTGGTAATTTCATTCACGCGCGGCAGTGGGTGCATGATCGTCAGTTTGGGTTGGATGCGCTCCACCATCTCCCGGGTGAGAACGTAACTGTTTTTCAGGCGTTCATATTCGGCTGGATCAGCAAAGCGCTCTTTCTGAATGCGGGTCATATACAACACGTCACCCTTGGCAAGTGCAGTTTCCAGGTTGGAGGTTTCTTCAACCTCGACGCCATAATTACGCAGCTTGTTGAGAATATCAGCTGGCATTTTTAACTGATCTGGCGCGACCATGATCAGCTTGCAGTTATAGTGCTTGTAGATTTCCACACCAGCGTGGACCGTGCGTCCGTTTTTCAGATCACCGCACAGCACGATGGTCGTCCCATCTACATGCCCACGCTCGCTTTTGATCGTATACAGGTCAAGCAATGCCTGGGTGGGGTGCTGTCCGGCACCGTCGCCGCCGTTCAAAACCGGCGCATCTGACACAGCAGCAGCTTCTTTTGCAGAGCCGATCTGCGGGTGGCGCATAGCAATGATATCGGCATACTGATCCACGGTCCGGATCGTATCGGTCAGAGTCTCTCCCTTGGCGGTAGAAGTCGACTCAGCTGAAGAGAACCCGACCACATTGCCGCTCAGACGGTGCATGGCGGTCTCAAAGGACAACCTGGTGCGCGTGCTGGGCTCAAAAAAGAGAGTGGCCAAAACATAGCCCTTCAACAGATCAATGGCGGGTTTATCCTTGAGCTGGCCGCGAAAGTCATCGGCGACCGTCATAATAAAATCAATCTCCTCGCGGGAAAACTGAGCCCCATCGAGAATATCCATGCCTTTCAGGTTTACCATAAGACCTCCAAATGAGAGTAAATTATTGATACGATCCGAAAATGATTAAAAAGTACTGACTACTTTCGCCAACCGGGCGACACCCTCTTCGATTTCTTCAGGTGTCAAAGCACAGAAAGGCAGCCGAACAAAGCGGTCGCCGGCGGCATTCGTGAAAAAGTTACGTCCATCAGAAAGCTGTAAATTAACCTCTTCGGCGCGTTTGAGCAAAGCATCAGCTTTTATGTCAGCATTAAGCGTCACACCGATAAAAAAGCCGCCATCCGGCCTGATCCATGTCGCGGAGGTTGCCATGTGCTGATCCAGCGCGTTCAACATGGCATCCAGACGTGGTCTGTAAAGATCCTTGAGGGATTGGATGCGGGGTTCAAGCCAACCGCGCTGCTGGTATTCGTAAACGATCGCCTGATTTAGATAACTGCTGTTTATGTAGGTGTCCTCAGCCCAGCGGGCTATCGGGTCAGCCATGAGTTCAGGTGCAATCACATAGCCCACCCGAAGACCCGGGCAGATTAGCTTGCTGAAAGAAGACATCTTGAAGACGCGATCAGGGGCGAGCTCGAAGATCGAGGCGACTGTCTGACCGCGGTAGCGTAATTTGCGATAAGGCGAGTCTTCAATTATCCAAAATCCGTATTCGCGTGCCAGATTGGCGATCCGCTGTCTCTTTTCAAGCGAGAGAACCGAACCGCTGGGGTTTTGGAAATCAGGGATAATGTAGAAAATGACCGGACGGTCGCCGCGTTTCAAACTGGCTTCAACCGCGTCTACATTCAAGCCATCCTGTTCGAGGGGAAAGCCGGTGATTCGACCGCCTGCTCGCTTGAAGATCGTTATTGCCCGATCATAGGAGGGGTCTTCAGAATAGACCAAATCCCCGGGTTTGAGCATGACGCGCGCGCTCATATCCTGTATTTGAAGCGATCCCTGTCCCAGAATTACACGTTGTGGATCGACGCCATCCTGTTGTGCAAGCTGATTGCGCAGCAGGGTAAACCCGCGCGATGGTCCATATTGCAAGATTACATCGGAGTATTGTGCCAGGGCAGACTTGGTGCATTCAGCAAGCTGGTCGGGATCAAAGCTTTCGGGCGGGGGAACACCGCGGGTGAAACGGATCAATCTATCACTCATTCTCGATATCCTCAGGTCATTCAATAATAACGACAGGTTCAGGGCTTTTTTCGCGATGGATGGGCTGTCCGTGCGCGCTTAGTATAGTGGAGATATGGTCAGCGTATTCGCGGCATAAAGCTGCGTATTGCTTAATGTTAGCTTTGCTATAGCGCTGAGTGGGTCCAGCCAATCCTATGGCGCCTACAACCTCACCTCTCCAATCAGTGATGGGTGTGGCGACCCCCCATGCGCCGGGGTCGGTTTCTTCCAGACTTTCAGAGTAGCCCTGTTGACGGATTCTGGCAAGCTCGACATTCAGGGCATTAATATCCGTGATAGTGTTTGTGCACAATTTCGGCAAGCCCTTTTCTTTGACAATTTCCAAAACTTCCGCTTCAGGTAAATAAGCGGTCAAGACTTTGGAGGAGGCTCCCGCATGGGCAGACTGATGAACACCTATCTTCATTTTCAAACGCACAGGATGGCTGGTTTCGCAAATGTCTATGCAGATCACTTCATGGGCATGATACATGGTAAGGATAGCCATTTCGCCTGAATCTCTGACCAAATCAGACATGAAAGGTTTGGCAATGTCACGTAAGGTGGTATGTTCAGCCGCGACACTGCCCCAGACGATCAGGCGATATCCCGGGTGCCATTTTTTATCGTTCGCATCTCTGCGTAAGATACCGTGAGATTCAAGGCTAACCAAGAAGCGGTGAAGTGTGCTCTTTGGCAATTTGAGATACTCGCTCAGCTCAGCCAGAGACACAGCAGTGTGCCCTTGGGCGAAATAATCCAAGATTTCTACGAGACGGTCGATGGTTGTGACAGTGGAATTACCCATATATTAACCAGTTGGATGATGAGAGAGCAAGGATGGCTATCATTCCATATAAAGGAACGATATTCTACTATATAGAATTTTATCAATTTGAGATTAGAATGTCAAGTATTATATCTCCCGAATTGTATCTTATATCCTGAATTCAATATTGTAACGCTGGGCGATTTTTTCAAGCTCCGCCAGCACTTTGTGGTTCAAGGGTATGCCTTCAACCGACCTGCGCTCAACCTGCTCGTATTCCTTCTCGCCATGAATATAGATCCGTTCCTGCCCGGAAGCCTTCGAGGCAGTCTTCATTCTTTGCTGAAGGTCATCCATCGAGGCTGCGAACTCCTCTACCGGTCGGAATGCATCCACTCGCAGGGCGCCGAAGACATGTCCGAGACCGGCCGGCAGCGGCTTGCCATCCTGTGTTTGCGGGTAGACTTGGTTGGCGTACAGAGCCCCTGGCAACACGCCGCACAGGACTTCAACCAACAGACCCAACCCATAACCCTTGTGACCACTTAGCAACTCACCATTTCCGCCCAAAGGCTCCAGACCGCCATGGGTTGCCGGGGAACTGGAATTCCGAATGACTTTTGCTGCATCCGTGGTTGGAACTCCATTCTCATCCGATGCCCAGCCCTCAGGGATCGGTTTTTCAAGCCGGTTATAGACTTCAATCTTGCCGAATGGCACAGTGCTGGTGGCCATGTCAAGTACAAAGGGACGTTCCTTTCCTGCTGGGGCAGCCACTGCGATTGGGTTTGTCCCTAACAGAGCATCGCGTGCGAAAGTCGGCACTACAAATGCGCGAGAGTTGGTCATGGACATACCGATGCAATTATGAGTCAATGCCATCATTGCATAATAACCAGCAATGCCGTAATGGTTCGAATTGCGCACCGTTACAAAACCTATCCCGTAAGCTTTGGCTTTGTCGATCGCCATATTCATTGCTCGGTAGGAAACTGGATGGCCCATGCCTCCGCCTGCATCGAATAATGCAGTGGTTGGAGTTTCAGCCAGCAGTCTTGGTTCCACATGGGTATGGATTACTCCGCTTTGGATGAACCCTTCATACATGCCAAGCCTGGCCACGCCGTGGCTGTCGATTCCACGCAAATCAGCAGCAATAAGAACATCAGCAATGATATGCGCATTTTTTTCTGTTTCACCCAGCTTTTGCATAACCTGAAAGCAAAGAGCTCTTAATCTTTCCTGCGCCACACATGTGAACTCAGTTTTCATTATTCACCTTCTTCCACCACGCCGTTATATTTACGTCGGATTAGCATTTATTTACGGTATCATTTTAGTTCCCACCAGACGTGGGATTGTCGCCGAGCCAACGGGTAATACCGCCAGGCGGGCTTTGGGGCCGTGAGCTTCCATGATGGCATCTAAACCCAATTGCAGCGAGTCAACAGGGCGGATCCCAATTGTTTCCAACTCCGTACAGGTAATGCCGGGCATAAACCCAAACAGCTGTTTTTCAGCACGAATAAGCGTTAGGAAATAGCCAAGAACATTGTAAGTCACTTTGCCATTACGTTTGGCAATGTTGCGCAAGAAATCATCAGGATTTTGGCCAGGGGCTACCAGGAGGCGATAAAAATCCTCGCTGCCAATCCCGTTCGCGCAGGGTGCCACGACCAGAATACTCCCCCCTGGGCGCACGATAATATCCGCATATTCAATGGCGCGGATGGCCTGGTAAAAATCGATATCATAGGGATAGGCCGAGACGATGGCAATATCCACCTGCCCTGGACATTCCACTTCATATACCTTTTTGGCCAGGGACACCCCGGCGACATGGATCTCTGCTGGCGCGCCGGCGAAGACGCGTGCAATTTGACCATCCTGACAAAGCACGACATTGATAAATTGATCCACCCGTACCATCGCGCCGGCTTCATTGATATCCTGCCTGCATGGTAAATCAACACTGCCGTAGTTGCGGAAACTCAGTGTGGCTAGCGTATGATTGGTATCAATTGTTTCGAGTGCAGCAACGCCAGGAACAATCAGCTTCCAGCCGCCCGCATAGCCAGCATAATCACTCGGGTCAATATGACCTATCCCAAAAATTCGGTCGTTTTCCAACAGCAGATGGTTTACCCAGACCGGGGTTCCGCGACTGGTCAACCCGAGAAATGCCTGGCTGCTTTTGTCATTACAATCATGTTGTTCAGTCCGGTAGTGACCATAAATATCTTTACCCAATTTCCCGAGCAACTCACTTTCAGTGCACGGGCGGTGGGTGCCGGTAGAAACCAGCAAGGTGATATCTTCAGCGCGTACCTGGCAGGATTTTAATCTATTGAGAAGATGCGGTAAAATCAGCCATACCGGAGTGGCACGTGTGTAATCATCCACCAGGATCAATACTTTATCCCCCGCGGATACGATCTGCTCAACCCGTTGCGTGCCCAGGGGGTGGTCCATCGCTCGTTCGATTTCCTGGTGAGGATTCGAACAGGCCTCAACCGCAGATGGCCAAAGCACGCCAACAAGATTTACCTCGGGCACATGGAAAGAAATTTGCTGTTTCCCGTATGGAAGGGATATGCTCGTCATCATAATAAATCCTTAGTGCGATAATCCAAAGGATCGCAACCGAAAATCTCAAAGATAAATGGGATGATATGGTTCCATCAAAAAGGTCAGGTCTATGATGAAGGGATCGTAATAACAATTACGCCAATCATGGGCTGCCCATAACCTTGGCTTATTGATACTCATTCATTAGCTTTCATTTACTTCGGGATATGATCATACTTTAAGAACCATGTTTCATTCCTCATCCCGAATCAATGGCATGGTGATGCAGGTGGGCCCACCGCCTCCTTTCGTAAACTCACTCATATCAATTTCGATGACAGTAATGCCCCTTTTACGCAATTCTCCAGTTACATAAGAATTGCCAGCAGGCATAACCAGTTTTCCGGGTTCCAACACCAGGAAATTGGATGGACAACCATTTACCTCCTCCTCTGGGATCTCGATAAGGTCGAAATCTTTCTGGTGAAGCAGATAATCAATGAATTCATAGCCCACTCCCGGTGGGTAGATAACTCCGACCTTTGGAGCTGCGACGCCAAAGACCATATCCAGGTGGAATGCCCCGCCCCCACTGCCTGTTTGTGCTTTTCGGGTATTAAGTGGACCCGGCAAATGGACAATGTGGATGTCATCTACTCCAAATTCCTGGGCAATCGAAGCCACCTGTTGAACCCCGGACAAATTCGATCGTTGGCTTATTGCCAGCGGAAGACTTTTTTTATCCAACCATACCGCGTTGCTACTTTCAAAGAAGCCCATCCCATGAACTGTATATACGATAGGACAACCTAAACTGCCAATGGTCTTTGATTGATAATACTCCAAACCTCGTTTATACCCAGGGACACAACGGCAAATAATTGCCCCCCCCTTGACCATCAGGGTCTCATGAGTGTATGTTGCGCTGCGTAGGGGAATACCGTACGTCCCAAGGATTGGATGGGGAGCATGGAGTGGCATTGTTTCAACGCCATGTTCGTTTAATACTCGGACAAATTCGTCATGCTGCGTCTGCATTTTCTGTAAATCAATTGCACCGGATGGTAAATTCAGATAATCAGGGTCCTCTTCTCCAAAAGCAGCCTCAGGCCCTGGACGATGCACGATCACTGCGCGTAGCCTGGCATAACTCGATTGACTACCCCAGCTGCGATGCCAGGTCTTCTCAAATTCCTGCATAAAATTACTATCGAAATAGCTTAGAGGAGGCTTTCCAGGTCGATAGAGAGGGATTTTCTTTAGTAAATTCGAATACTCATGCTCCATATCAAACTCCTTTAAACGGTTTTTCTGAGTCTATAATTATTAATGAGGCTGGGGCAGTCAGGAACGGGCGGAAACCCCTCCATTCGAAAAGGTAGACTATCCTGTCTTCGACAGGTTTCATTTAATCCTTTCAGCGCAATACGACCAAAGTTTGCAGTGGTGATGTCCCTTGTCCCGTACTCATTTTAGCTCAAAGCCCCAGATAGAATTTTTTAATGTGTTCGCTGGTTGACAAATCGGTGGCAGCGCCTTCCATCACAATCTGGCCATTCTCGATGACATAACCACGATCAGCCAATTCCAGGGCATAGCCAGTATTTTGTTCAACCAGAAGGACTGTTAATCCAAAGCGTTTCAGAGCGTGAATCTTCTCATAGATCTCATCAATGAGTTTAGGGGCGACCCCCAGAGATGGTTCGTCGAGCATGATCAGCTTGGGGCGAGAGACAAGCCCGCGACCAATCGCCAGCATTTGGCGTTCACCGCCGCTTAATGTGCGAGCAAATTTTTCGCTACGGTTTTTTAATATTGGAAATAATGTAAAAATCTCTTCAAGAATCCCTGATTTAAGGATACCCGGGTTGCTGTATGCGCCCATCAGCAGGTTATCGAGAACGGTCATATTCGGGAAGATACGCCCTCCCTCTGGAACATAGGCGAGGCCGCGGCGCACAACCAGATCCGGCGAAAGGCCGAGGATATTGTTGTTCTCGAATGTAATATCTCCCGATTGAGCCCGGACCAACCCGGAGATGGTTTTCAGCAGTGTACTTTTCCCAGCCCCATTTGGGCCAATAATGGCGACGGTTTCATCTTGATTGACGTGGAAGGTCACATTACGCAATACTGATACTTTTGCATAACCCGAATTCAGGTTCTTAATCTCTAACATGCACAGCTCGCTTTCCAAGATAGGCTTCGATGACTCTCGCGTTGGTGCTGATCTGATTAGGGGTACCGGATGCGATAATCTCACCGGAATCAAGCACGACAATCTGTTGGCAGAGTCCCATTACCATTTGCATAACGTGCTCGACCACACAGAAAGTGATTTTGTTTTCCTGGTTCAGCTTTTTGATCAAATTCATGAACGTTTCCAGTTCGGTGGCATTTAACCCTGCGCCAGCTTCGTCCAGTAAGAGCATCTCTGGCTCAGTTGCCAGAGCCCGCGCTAACTCGACTTTACGTAAGGAAGCCAGACCCAGGTCGCTGCAGACACGCTTGCGAATATCGGTCAAATCGCAAATTTTGACCACCTGATCTACCTTTTCCTGCACATTCTTTTCATTGTAGCGATTATAAGCGCCAACACGGACAGTGTCTTCCACAGTCATGTGAGTAAAAGCGCGCGTTACCTGGAAGGTTCGTGACATCCCAAGCTTACAGATTTTATGAGGAAGCCAACCGGTGATATTCATCCCCTTGAAGGTGATTGTGCCACCTTCGGGTTTATATAAGCCGGAAATCGCGTTGAAGAGTGTCGTCTTCCCAGCACCATTTGGTCCTATCAACCCAATGATCTCTCCGCGGTTTACCTCGAAACTTGCGCAGTTTACAGCGATCAGGTTGCCGAACTTCTTTGTGAGATCAGCAACTTTAAGCATCGGCTTTGTGTCCACGTTTTAACTCCGCAAAATAGGTTTGAATTTTCTTAAGCCCACGCTCGAAGAGGGGTGCGATTCCCCGCGGTTGGAATAATGCAACCACGATCAAAATAATCGCATAGACTGCCAGGTACAGGCCAGCCAACTGGCTGCCCAGGCTGGCTCGTAAGAATTCGCGAAAACTAACCATGACAATTGCTGCCATTGCTGGTCCATAAATAAAACCCATTCCTCCCACAATCCCCAGGATCGTAATTTCCATGCTCATTGAGGTATCAAAGAAGGCGGGGTGGACGTAACCATAGATACAGGCATATAACCCCCCTACCACTCCGCAGATAAATGCGTAAATAGCCAGGGCTTTGAGCTTGGATAATTGGGAGTTAACTCCCAGTACTTCTACTGCATCTTCATCTTCACCCAGTGCCAGGAGGGAATACCCCAGCTTTGAATAGCGGATCCAGCGATTGATAAGTATAACAACAACCAGAATGGTCACCATAATGTAGTAATATGGCACATAAGTATTGAAACGCAGGCTATACCATGGTGAGGAGCCGGAGGGCAAATATTTTTCTGTGGGGCCGCCCACCTCGTTCCACATCATGAAGAGTGACTGCAACACAACCACCAATGCGGAAGAAGATATGGCGTACCACAACTCTTTAACTTTGAATCCAAATAATGGGAACCCTATCAGAATTGCCAATCCCATTGCAATCAGACCTCCGAGGAACATTCCCACCCATGGGGTGATATTCCACTGGATTAACAGGGTACCTGTTGTAAAAGCGCCGAGGCCAAGGTAAGCCGCTGCTGCCAAATCAAGCTGGCCCGCCATCCCACCGATGATGTTCCAGGCGCTGGCCAGGATGGCATACAAGAGCACAGTGGTGATAAGCAACATCACATATTGGCTCGATTTGAAAGCCTGTGGGATCACCAGAGCTATCACTAATCCAATCAGAATGAAAGTATTCTGTTGATTAAAATATTTCTTGAAATTCACTATCGCCTCCCGAAGAGTCCTCTGGGTCGCAGCCAGAGCACCAGGATAAAGATTGCATAGACTCCCAATAACCGGCTGCGGGGGTCGAAGAACGAGACGGTCAGCGATTCGACGACCCCGACGATGATGCCAGCTACAATTAATCCGGGGAGAGAACCCAGTCCTGCCAAAGCCAGCACGGCCCAGCTTAACAGCCCAAAACGGACGCCTCCGACCGGGTCGGTTTGTTGGAAACTCATCAGCAATCCGCCTGCCAGGGCGGTGATGCTGGAACCAATCGCAAAAGTGAGGGCATAGGTTTTATGATAATTGACGCCCATCAACGAGGCTGCGTCCAGATCGTCCGAAGCGGCTCGCATTGCCCGCCCCGCCCAAGTCTTGTTCAAAAAATAAGCCAGACCGGCAATAAAAATGAGACTGATAATCGCTGAAATAAGGCGGGAAGTCAGGATCTCGAATCCTGCGATTTGGATGTTCCCCTGGATAATTGAATACTGCAGGGCGCGTGGCTGCGCTTGCCAGACAATTAATGCCAGTGAGCGCAATAATATCTGGAGCCCCACGGTTACTGCCAGTTGAACGACGTACATCTGGCGTAGTGTTCGGTCAATGAGCAGGTAGTACGTTATAAAACCGAATATGAAAAGAAGTGGAGCAGTGATAAGAGGTGTAGCCACAGCGTCCCATGCCAGTGCGGACCCCACGGCGTACGAGAGATACATGGAAAGCATCACAAAATCGCCATGTGCAAAATTCGTGACATTCATGATGCCAAAAACAATGGAGAGACCGAGCGCAATCAAAGCGTAGATTGCTCCCATCAAAATACCGGTGATAATCCCTTGTGAGACAGTATGAATCATCTTTTTTAGAATCCCTATTGGAATGGATAACGGACATTATCGCTTGCTGGCTTTCCCCGGGAAAAGTAACAAATCGGGGAAAGCCAGCCTGCCAGAGTATCCGGACTGTTAAACAAACTTACAGGCCGGAGAAGCAAATTGGAACCTATTGTCCCAAATAGTACGGGTTCGGGAAGACCGGTTTGGCTTCTGCCGCATCGGGTGGATAAACCACTAAGGGTTGACCATTCTGAACCTGCAGCACGACCACACCAGGGTACATGTTTTGTCCTGTCGCGTCGAATTTAATTTGTGTGCCGGGATAAGTCTCGACAGCAGGGCCTGAAGTCAGGTCGAGTGCCAGGAAGGACGCGCGCAGATTGTCCGGGTTGAGCGGGTCATCAGGGAAGTTCGTTCCAGAATATTCCAGCGCTTCGTATAGCACCATGGCGTCGTAATAGTTCATCCCTGCACCTTCGGTAGGGATGTACCCGTATGTAGCCTTGTATTCAGAGACGAACTTATTATTCTGCGGTGTGTCCTTGGCTGGATTGTAACTGAAGGTCATCGAAATGCCTTCAGCGGCATCACCCAGAGCCTGGATTGAGGCTGGATCAACATAGCCACAAGCGCCAGCGCCAGCAAGGAACTTGGGATAGTAACCTGTTTCTTTAAAGGCTTTGCCAAACACAATGGCGTCATTGAAATAGGGGGTGTGGACGATGACGTCTGGGTTTGTTTGCTTAAGCTGTTGGACGATTTGGGTGGCATCGGTGATATCGTATGGGTATTCCAGCATAGTTACGATTGGAAATTGGTCCTTCAAGGCTGCTTCGCTGGCTCCAAGTGAGTTTGCCCGGCCATTGGCTGAATCTTCGTTCAGAATTGCCATCGTCTTAATCTCGATACCTTCTGCTGCAGCAGTATCCTTGACAAATTGATAAGCCATAGCGCCATGGTTGGTAGCGGTTGGGCCAGGGCGGAAGAGGTACTGGCGGCCCATTTGGGTCACCTGCGGTACTAAAGCGTCCGCAATCAGGATCACTTTTTCGCGATCTGTTACTTCTGAAGCTGCCATAACGAAGCGGCTGATATATTCACCCAGGATGGCGACCGGGTGGTTCTTGCTGATCATGCTCTCGGTGGCCAGTTTTGCCGAGTCCGCAGTGCCACCAGCGTCTTCGACCACAACCTTAAGTTTTAGACCACCCATTGATTTAATACCGCCAGCTTCATTAATATGCTTGATGGCGAGTTCAGCGCCAATCTGTCCCTCTTTACCGAAGACAGCAAATGGGCCGGTTAGGGGCTGAACAACGCCCACTACGATTTCATCCGGAAGTTTAACCGCGGCTGGGGCAGCTGGAGCTGGTGTACAGGCTCCGACAACCAGGACAAATATAACTATTAGCGAAACATATATGGTAGTAACCTTATAGTTCTTCATGGATTCTCCTGATAAAAGTTGTCTGATTAGGTTGATGGAAAATTAAAGAGCACAGTTATCTATTCTTATCACCTCCTTCATATGTTAATGGAGTTCCAGGATTTGTTCGGGGTAATCCTCCACCATTTCACGAAAAACAGTAAGAATTAACCAGAAGAAAGATGAATGCGCATTAGGTCTATAAAAAAGCACCATTGTTCCAGAATAATATCAGGATAACGATTTACATATATTTGTGGGAATTTTTTGTTGCATCAGATGTATTCCTATAAAGTTCTAAATAGTGGAATACTGTTCTTATATATAAGATATTATAGCGAGACTCTTATAAAAGTCAAGCCTGTATTTAATGATGTGTCAACCAAACTTTAAAAGTGAACCGGTAACACTTTAAAAGTGAACTGTTACCATG
>PNON01000037.1 GCA_013824865.1 Anaerolinea sp.
CACGCATTAATGATTATCTATACAGCCTTTCTTATTTGTGGTATAAGAACATTGCCCTGCTGTGTTCGTGATGTTGCCTTTCCGTTTTGAGCCAACACCTTAAAAAATGGGTCTTTATCTCACGGCAGAGATGCGATAGACTTCGGTCAAGGCTGACCTCCCGGGTCGAGACTCGCCCTGCGAAAGCAGGTTCAAAACTCCGCAACACACGGCATGGTGGGGTTCTTATTACTGCCTATGCCAGCCAATTACTGGATGTATATCCAGTTGTTTTTATTAATTGTATAACCGGAGAGAAAAAATGGAAAGAAAAGAGCTTTTAAAGAAGATCAAGGATGATCATGTCAAGTTCATCTCCTTCCAATTCACGGATGTGAATGGCACAGTAAAATCCCTGGATATGCCGGTGGAGCGTCTTGAAGGCGCTTTGGATGATGGCATCTGGTTTGATGGCTCCTCCGTGGAAGGTTTTTGCCGCATCCAGGAAAGCGATATGCACCTGCGGGTGGATCCCGATACCTATGCCATCTTGCCCTGGTCCCCAGCAGAACTGCGCCGCGGTCGCTTTTTCTGTGATATCTACATGCCTGATGGCCGTCCTTTTGAAGGCGACCCGCGCGGCACTTTAAAGCGCGCTTTGGCCATGCTGAAGGAAAAGGGGTTTGTGTTCAATGTTGGCCCAGAGCCTGAGTTCTTCTTGCTGAAAAAAAATGGTGTCGAGAGCATTCGCCCGGTACCGCACGATGTGGGTGGTTACTTTGATTTCTCCCCCAATGATGAAGCCGTGCGTGTCCGCACTGAACTTATCCAGGCACTGTTACAAATGGGGCTGGAGGTGGAAGTTGGCCATCACGAAGTGGCTCGCGGTCAGCATGAGATTGATTTTCGCTTTGCCGACGCGCTACGCACCGCTGATAACGTATTGTCTTTAAAATACACTGTCAAGGCTATTGCTGCCCAGAACGGGTTAGTGGCTTCTTTCATGCCCAAACCCATCTTTGGTATCAATGGCAGCGGCATGCATTGCCACCAGTCCATTTCTGATTTGAACGGTAAAAATCTATTCTTTGATGGCACCGATACTTATAGCCTCTCCAAACTGGCCTATGGTTTCATCGCTGGTCAACTGCACCACGCCCGCGGCTTCTCCGCGGTGGTGGCACCCACAGTTAACTCCTATAAACGACTGGTTCCGGGCTATGAAGCGCCGGTCTATATTGGCTGGGCGCAAACTAACCGATCCGCGCTAATCCGCATCCCCCGCTACAAACCTGGCCAAGAAAATGCCGTCCGTGCTGAACTACGCTGCCCTGATCCAAGCTCCAACCCCTACCTGGTGTTCCTCGCTATCCTGGCTGCCGGTATGGATGGTGTCGCCAAGGGGCTTACTGTGCCGACTCCCCTGAATAATATCAATGTCTATGAACTTACTGCTGCTGACCGCAAGCGGATGAAAGTCGCCAATTTGCCAGGCTCCCTAAACGAGGCTTTGGGCGAACTGGACAAAGACGCTGTGATGAAAGAGGCGCTTGGACCTGCCCTCTACGATGCCTTTGTCCGTTCACGCCGCGCAGAATGGGAAGAATACCGCACAAACGTTTCTGATTGGGAAGTGGAACACTACCTGGAAACTGCTTAGATTTTCCGCCCCACCAATCGGCAAAAAGCGCACAATCCCGGTTGATTGGTTGGCTGGCCACACTGATCGCATAAGTATTCCACATACTGCCGGTCTTCTGCAAAGTTCAGCAGGCCGGCTTTTTTATTCTCAATAAAGGACAGGTAATATCGGTATTTCAGGCCGGGATGTTCATCCTCCATCCCATTCAGGATCGTCTTGTAATGGTTCGTCCGTGAACCGGTTGAGAATGGACATTCTTCTTCGATGTAATCAATATGATTTAGCAGGGCATAAGCTGTTGTCTCACGCTCATAGAAACGTACAAACGGTTTGATCCGCTTCGCAAATTCGCCCCGATCTTCCATAACCGGGAGCTGGCGTCCCAACTGGGAGGTATTCCAAATCAGGCTGTTGGTGAAGAGCACTGCAGCTTCGTCATCCAGGTTGTGACCGGTGACCAGCACATTGAACCCATTCGCCATGGTATAACGGTTCAATTCGTGACGCTTCACCAACCCGCAAACTGAGCAAGGTTTATCTTCCCCGGCGCGCGCATGCTGAAGCATTTGGGGAACGCTTTCCCCGTATTCCTGTTGAATATTGAGTTCATGCAATATCAGCCCACGATCCTTGGCGAACTTGTGCGTACATTCAAGAGACTTCGCCGAGTACTGCCCCCCTTCATCAATGCCCAGTTGGATGGTCAGCCCTTCCACCTGGTAACCCAGACGCGTCAGCACGTCCCACAATCCCAGCGAGTCCTTGCCGCCGGAGACAGCGATCAACATCCTGTCCCCCGGGCTGATCATTCCGTATTTGCGGATTGTGGAAGCGCAATGCCCAAGGAACCATTCATTGAAATGCTCCCGGCACAGTGCCAGGCGGTGCTGTCTCAGGTTGATGACCGCACTGATAGTGCATTTACGGCATTTCACTGGCTGCCACCCGATATCACCGGTATGAGTTTGATCACATCCCCATCTTGAAGCACCCTATCTTCGGTGATGATTTCGCCCTCGCGCACAGCCAGGTGACTACCCATATCCAACCCCAGCCGTTTGAACGCCTGCGAAAGTGGGATGCCTCCAGGCAGCGTGTAATCCTTTTCTCGAAGTTTGAGGGTGACCATAATCGATCCACCAATTCTTTTAATTTCCCTATTCGGGAAGCTTAATATCCTTCACATTCAATTGAAAATCCACCCTGCCGTTGTATTCATTGGTCTCATAGACATACAAATAATCCGCTGACTCAGCATCCATCAAACTCTCTTTCAGGTACCCCTTGCCGAAGGCAATGGCATTGACGCTCAGCCAGCCATCCGTGAGCAACAATTTCAGATGCTTGCCATCTTGCCCTACCTCGCGGATGGATTTGATCTTCAATCCTCGGGTGATGAATTGGATCTCCGGATTGCTGTAACCAAACGGCTGGAAGTACTGAAGTTGGCGGTAAATATCTGCATTCAAGTCAGCCAGTTTCACTTCCGCTTCCGCATTGAGCACTGGCACAAGTTCTTTCCCCTGCAATACCTGCGCTGCCAGTTCTCTGAGCCGCCTTTTCAGCTCTTCCAGGTGTTCATTCCGAATAGTCAAGCCGGCTGCAGCGGCATGTCCGCCGTGATGTTCCATCAAATCTGCACAGGCATCCAGCGCTCTGGTGATATCAAGCTCCGGGATACTGCGGCACGAGCAACGTGTGTACTCCTCCCCATACGTCCCCACGATTGCCGGGCGGTAAAATTGCTCCACCAGCCGCGATGCAGCCAGACCAACAATCCCTTCGCTGAAATTCGGATCAATGGCAAACAGGATATCCTGTCCCTCCCCTGCACCCAGTACCACTTCAATGGCAGAATCCACCACCTGCCTGGTCTCTTCCTGGCGTGCACGATTCTGTTCATTCAAAGAAATAGCCAATCGGGCTGCCTGGTTTTCATCCTGAGCAGCCAGCAGGTTATAGGCCGCCATGGCTGTTTCCATCCGACCGGCAGCATTTAGCCGTGGGCCTATACCGAAACCAATATGGGTGGCATTCATGCCCCGCGGATCAATGGATGAAACCCGGCATAATTCGCCCAACCCCAGCCTGGTGTCTTTATGGATTGCCTCCAACCCTTTCCTCACCAGGAAGCGGTTCTCATCTGTCAATGGCGCCAGGTCTGCCACCGTACCGATAGCCACCAGGTCCAACCAGCGCTCACCCATCTCCCGCACCCGGTTCGACCGGATGAAAAGCGTCTGGGCAAGTTTATAAGCCACCCCTACTCCAGCCAGAAATTTAAACGGGTATTGGTCACCAGGTAGTTTCGGATCGATCACCGCGTACGCGTCCGGGATGTCATCCTGTGGAGAGTGGTGATCGGTGATGATCAGGTCCAACCCCAGTTTACGGCAATAAGCTGCCTCCTGAATGGAGCGTACACCACAATCCACGCTGATTATCAATTGGCTCCCCTCATCCTTCAGCTTATCCAGCGCTTCTGTGTTGATGCCGTAGCCTTCCTCAAAACGGTCGGGAATGTATGGCGACACTTTTCCACCCAGATCGGTAAGCGCCTCGACCAGTAGAACCGTGGCGGTCACACCATCCACATCATAATCGCCATAGATGATGACCTTCTCGTCACTATTAATGGCTCTGATGATCCGATCGACAGCTTTTTCCATGCCGCTCAGCAAGAAAGGGGAGGTCTCATCTGGTGGCAGGGCATGGAAGTATTCCTTTGCTTTCAATGGGTCAGCAATCCCGCGGTTAAAGAGGATCTGTTGAATGAGCGGCGGGAATTCACCCAATCTTACAGAAACATCCGTTGGAATGCGCGGGGGAATATGCCACTGTTTATTCATATTGTCCTTGCCAATCTGGAATTATTTATTGTGATAAATGCGCGGAAGTCGGGCTGATAACCCGCAGATGACTTCATAGTTAAATGTGCCTCAACGGTCCGCCAATTCTTCCGCGGTGATGCAAACCTCACCTTGGCAACCCAGCAGCACCACTTCATCACCAATGGCAGCATCCGGAACATCATCCAATTGCAACATGCACTGATCCATGCATACCCGGCCAACCACTGGCGCCCGCTTACCTCGCACCAGCGCCACATTTCCATCCACCCGGCGGTAGCCATCAGCATAACCAAAGGCAATTGAGCCAATGCGCTCTTCAGCCCGGGTGTGATACATATGTCCATAACTGATGCCATGTCCCGCCGGGAAGGTGCTCACCGATGTGAGGCGTGTCTTCCAGGTGAGAGCCGGGCGAATGTCATTGGGTAATGTCGTCTCGGGTGACGGCGGAAAACCATACAGCGCGATCCCCGGTCGCACCAGGTCATAATGCGCCTTCGGGTAATTCAGAATGGCAGCGGAATTGGCGGAGTGTATGTACCTTGGTGCAATCCCATCTCTACGCAGCCCGCTTAGTAGTTGGTCAAACATCGCCAACTGTTCTCCTGTAGTGGGGGCTTGCGGCTCATCCGCGTGGGCGAAATGAGTGAAAATACCTTCTATCGTTAGATTGGGGCGTCGAGAAAGATTCTCGATGAATTCCAGGGCGGTTTCGGGGGAGATACCCAGCCGGCCCATGCCTGTATCCACCTTAATGTGCAACCGCAGCCCGCCTCCCAGGTGTTCCATCTGCTGCGCGTATGCCTGCCCAATCTGCTGATCATAAATGGTCAGGCAGATATTGTTGTTGATTGCCTCGGTCACTCGATCTGGTGAGGTGTAACCCAGGACCAGGATATGGCAATGCAGCCCGGATCTGCGCAATGCAATGGCTTCTTCCAAACGAGCCACACCCAGCCAGGTGGCGCCCGCTTCTACTGATGCCCGTGCAATTTCCGCAGCGCCGTGCCCATAACCATTGGCTTTGACAATTGCCATCACCTCAGCCTGGCCGATATGCTGCAATTTCCGTACATTCTGGCCGATAACTTCCAGGTCAATTTCCAGCCAGGCGGAAAACCCATTTGAGTTCATGAGTGAAAGTATAAACCCTCATTTCTATAGCAACAAGCGGATTTCAGCCTAACCTCTTTATCCAGTTATAATGTAGGAAGCTGCCGATTAAGAGGAACCGTAGTAAAAGATGGAATTCTTTTCCTTTGAACTTATCGCCCAGGATGGCAACGCCCGTGCGGGCATTTTCCACACCCCGCATGGCGACCTGCTCACCCCGATATTCGCCCCGGTTGGCACCCAGGCCACCGTCAAAGCCATCACCCCCCGCCAGTTGGCGGAATTGCAAGCCAGCCTGGTGCTGGCCAATACCTACCATCTCTTTCTGCGCCCCGGCGATCAGCTGGTGGCTGAAATGGGTGGTTTGCACAACTTTATGTGCTGGCCGGGTCCCATCCTGACCGATTCGGGCGGCTACCAGGTCTTTTCCCTGGCAGATATTCGCAAAATTGATGAGGACGGTGTTTCCTTCAAGAGCCACATTGATGGCTCTGCCCGCCGGTTGACCCCGGAAACCTCCACACAGATCCAACAGAATTTAGGCGCAGACATCATCATGGCTTTTGACGAATGCGCACCTCCATATGACCGTGAATACAATCTCAAGGCTATGCAGAGAACCCACGCCTGGGCTGAAAGGTGCCTGCAAGCCAAGACCCGCCCGGATCAAGCACTCTTTGGTATTGTGCAGGGCGGCATCTTCCCCGACCTGCGCGAGGAATCCGCCCGATTCATTAGTTCGCTGGATTTTCCCGGTATTGCCATCGGCGGCCTTTCAGTCGGTGAATCCAAGAGTGAGATGCACGCCATGCTCGACATCCTGCATCCCATTCTGCCTGTTCACAAACCTCGCTACCTGATGGGAGTAGGCTCACCTGAAGACCTGGTTAACGGTGTGTTGCGTGGCATGGATATCTTTGATTGTGTGCTGCCCACCCGACTTGCCCGCCATCAGGCGGTGATGACCAACCATGGCCGGATGAACATGCTCAATGCCGTCCATGCCCGTGATGAACGCCCTATCGACAGTGATTGCACCTGCTATACCTGCGCCAACTTCAGCCGGGCTTATCTGCGCCACCTCATCGTGGCTAAAGAGATTCTGGCCAGCACCCTGCTCTCCATCCACAACATCCATATCCTGTTGTCGCTGACGCGCTTGATGCGAAAGGCAATTATAGAAGGTAGATTCAGCCATTTCTCGCAGGCTTATCTCAGCACGTATTTTAGCCGCCCACACAACCTAAAAAAGCAGGAGAGTGCATGACCCTTTTCCAATCCATCATCCTCGGCATCGTTCAGGGATTAACCGAATTCCTGCCAGTTTCCAGCTCTGCGCATCTCGTTCTTATCCCTTACTGGCTAGGCTGGAGCTTCCCCGAAGACCAGATCTTTGTCTTTGATGTACTGGTCCAGATGGGAACCCTGTTGGCAGTAATTCTCTATTTCTGGTCTGACCTGATGAAGATTATCAGAGCGGCAATGATCGGCCTGGCGCATAAAACTCCATTTGCTAACGCTGATGCCCGCCTGGGGTGGCTGGTAGTGCTGGCTACCATCCCGGCTGGTTTTGCAGGGCTGCTGCTGAAGGACGCAGTTGAAGCCTCCTTTAAATCTCCTATTGCCACTGCCTCCCTGCTATTGGTAACCTCTCTCTTGCTCATCCTGGCAGAAGTATTCGGTAAACAACGCTCGGCTTTGGATAAAATGGGCTGGTTGGACGCGCTAATCATTGGACTCTTTCAGGCTCTATCCCTCTTCCCCGGCATTTCTCGCTCCGGCTCCACGATCACTGGCGGATTGCTGCGCGGTTTGGACCGCACCACAGCAGCCCGCTTCTCGTTCCTCATGTCCATTCCGATCATGGCGGCCGCCGGGGGAGTGGCTTTCATGGATATGCTCTCCATCCAGAACCTAACCAGTTTCCTGCCAGTCATGGTAGCTGGATTTACTGGCGCAGCGGTTGTTGGTTTTCTGTCCATCAAGTGGCTTTTGAATTACCTGCGAAGCCATTCTTTCCTGGTTTTTGCTGCTTACTGCGCAGTCATTTTTGTGATTACATGGATCATTAAACTGATCAGGGGATGAGATGAAGATCATTTACGGCCTGATTTCTCTTCTGATGCTGGCAGGCTGTAACAGCCAGATGCCCATTGCGCCAACCTCGCCAGCAGAGCTAATCATTCAGCACTCGCCTGCCTTGCGTCCACTTGAAGCAGCCATACAAAGTTGCAGCCTGGCTTTGCAGCCCTTGCCGGTAATTGTCAAAGAGATACCCCCGGCTGAGATGAATATCCCAGCCGCGGATATCAGCCTGTCAGCGCTTAACCCGGTGGATACAGAATATCCGGCTTATCAGATTGGCACTGACACCCTGATCGTGGTCGTTCATCCGGACAATTCTCTCGACCGGCTCCCGCTGGTCACGCTTCAAGGTATTATGCAGGGTTTCATCACCCGCTGGGAAGATGTGGAAGGCTCAGGCGCAAAGCAATATTCAGGAGAAATCACCTTACTGGTTTATGTCCCTTCCAGTGAATTGCAAATAGCCACTGAAGCCAGGTTGAATGATGGCAAGCCCATCGGCCTTAACGCAATCCGCTTCGACCACCCGGATGAATTAATGATTATAGTCTCCGAACAGCCAGGCGCAATAGGGTTGATACCTGCTTCTCTCATCTCAGAAAGCGTAAAGTTGTTGCAAGTGGAAGGTATTCAACCTGCCCTGCTGTCATTCCCAATCATTGCGCAAACCCAATTCAAGGCTGAAGGCAATATTGCAGCATTCCTCCACTGCTTGCAACAATCAACAAACAAATAATACGGCGGACTGAATGCCGCTGTATTATTAATCCAGTAGTTAATTCTTACTCCTGGTGTAGTTTTATTCCGCAGCTTCGGCAGAAGACGTCTCCACGGGTTGCCCGCTCTCCACATTGATGACAGTAAACAAACTCGCCATCCCGCCCTTCCCGTCCCTCCTGGGTATGAGCAGGGGTGTGTCGGCTTGTTCTATGATCGCCCTTAATACTTGACTTACGGGAGAGCCAAATCCACCAGCCGATGAAACCAATCAGGGTCACAATCAACAATCCAGCCAGCCAGGGGAGTAGATCATTGATGGAGGTCCGTCCCTGGGCGGTATCGTCGATGACTCCGGCTGGCTGCAGCACCGCATTCTCAGCACTAATCGCGTCCGTAGTCCGGTCATAAGTCATCTTGATTTTAAATGCATTACCGGTCTGGATGGAACCGTGCTGTTTGTAATAATAACGGTTTCCATCAGCATCCTTCTGTTCTTCCCCCATATCTGGCGTGATCGTTGTATTCTGTGCTCCATTTGGCGGCAGGAAATAAAAACGAAAATCTTCCACCTGGAAATCCCCCAACCATTCAAAAGTGTACTCTCTAGCGGCATCCTTCTTATTTAAGGCTGGGTCGTAATACTCAAACCACACTTCATTGCTGGTGGTGGAAAAGGTGACATACAACCAATTAGCATCGTTGCTGGTTTGGTATGCCAGGTTATACAATCCGCCATCCGTAGGATCCACCCAGGCGACTGCATTCATTTCTTTCACTCTACCTGGCAAACGGACTGTTACCTGGGCTGGTAGTTGGGTATTCGAGGTTAAGACAATATGATAAATCACCAATACATCCGTGCTATCGAATTCGGGGCGGATATCCACTTCCATGATACCGAAGTGTTTGAGGTCACTTGTCCCAGCCTGCCCGTATGCGTTCGCTACCTGGCTGAGCAAGAGGATAATAATAATGATCACAAAGGAGAGAAATTTTTTCATCCGTACCTCTATAGAAGGGTTTGTCCAATTATAAGCCCTGGGGTATATTCATGGCATAATGATATTGATACAATAGGGATAATGAACCTTTGGCACGGGAGAAAAAATGACCACAAAAGACGGCATCACTTTCATCCAACAATCCGAAAATCGTAACCTTGAACCCTCCGCGGAAGGGCTCGGCCTTCCTCAACCCCCGCTGGAACTGCCTTTCGATAACAGCAAGCCTATCATCAAGCTGCCACCCGTTGAGGACCTGTCCATTCCAAAAACAGATTTTTTGACCGCGGTCGAACAGAGGCTTACCTTGAGGCGTTACCGGGAAGACCCCCTCTCACTGCCGGAACTTACCTATCTACTCTGGTGCACCCAGGGCGTTAAACGCGTTACCGCCCGCCCGGTCACCATGCGGACTGTCCCTTCTGGCGGGGCGCGCCATCCTTTTGAAACTTACCTGGTTATCTCGCGTGTCACTGGGCTGGAACCTGGCCTGTACCGTTACCTGGCCATTGATCACAGCTTGCTGCAGCTTGAGTGCGGCTCTCAATTCGCAGAACGGATAAGCGAAGCTTGCCTGAAGCAGCAGCATATTCGCGATTGCCCCGTTTCCTTCTGGTGGTGTGCTGTGCCAGATAGGTCCACCTGGCGTTACAGTACCCGCGGATACCGCTATATGCTGCTCGACGCTGGCCATATTTGCCAGAACCTGTATCTCTCTGCGGATGTCATTGACTGCGGCGTCTGCGCCATTGGCAGTTTTGATGATACTGCGCTAAACGGCTTCTGGGGTCTGGATGGGATCAACCAATTCATGATCTATGGTGCCAGCCTGGGCAAAAAGCCAGCAGATGTGAACAAAGGTTGATTTTGATTTCCATATCCTCTATAATCTAAAGCAGGAGGAGCAATATGAAGAAGTTGATCAGTTTTTTAAGTGGTGCACTACTGGGCGGTCTGGTGGGAGCGACCTTTGCCTTGCTTTTTGCCCCATCCACCGGCAAGGAACTACAGGAGAAGATGCTGCTGAACGCGCAAGATCTGAAAAATGAGATTCAACTGGCAGCAAAAAGCCGCCGGCAGGAGCTGCAAGCCCAACTGGACAAACTGCGCAAACCGTAATCAGTGATCATGTGGCAAAACAAAAACCCCTTTCGGGGTTTTTATTATTGGATCTCCACCAGGTATTCAGCTGGCTGGGTGGTAAAGCGGGTGGTTCCAGAGATCACTAACACCGCCTTGTGGATATCTGCTGAAAAATCCACTCTGATGTCTGCCCGGTTCATCGCATCCAGCGTTACCGGCGTCACCAGGACATCATCCCCAAAAGTGATCACGCTCACTTTATAACGCTGAGGCAGCCGGTTCGCAATTCGCACAAACCCGGCTGCATCCCAACCTCCTGACCCGGTTTCGAAATCTTCAAAATAATCAATAGCGGGAATGGAAATATCATCCACCAACAATCCCTCACCATTCACCGCTGAATCGGTGATGTATTCGAACCGCAGTTGAACCACGTTACCGGCATAAGCAGAAAGGTCCACTTCCTCGGTAATCCATCCACCGCTCTGCCCGTTATATCCCCAGCCATAGCTGTTGCCAGTTAAATCTTTATCCGTCCCGGAAGATGTAAACAGGATATCCCAGTTGCGCCCATCCAGCGAGGCTTCCACGTAGGCATAGTCGTAATCCTCTTCCAGATCGTACCAGGTCTGGTAACTCATGAAGACATCCCCGGTCACACCCGTCAAGTTGAATTCCCGGGTCAGGGTCATATCCGACTCATCTCCCCTGAATGACCAGAAAGCGTACATCCCCGAATATGGCTGCTCAGGTAATAGCGGCACCTCCCTCCTTCCTTCGAAGCGGATGGTTTGATCACCTTCACATTCAAATTGAATGTAATCCACACCATACTGCGAGACTGTTGATCTTTCTGAAAAATGGGTGCAAATGCCCGCATTGACAGTCGCATTGGCAGTGATCAACACTTTGTGTGAAGCATAGGCATACCTGCCATCCATCACGGACTTGTCATCCAGGTAATTGGTCACCGCCCAGTCCGCAAACACATCATCCGCAGTGATCTGACTGCCCGAAATGGGATCGTAAAATCCAAAGTCAACCAGCAACTGATCAATGCCTTCCAGTCCATTTGCCGGGTGGGACACCAACGCCTGGGCAAATTCCTCGCCAAACCGGTCCATTAAATACGTGACGAATAAAAAGCTAGCGCCGTAATGACCCCCGTTCAATCCCACGTCACCCTCCCAGTCGGTTAGTTGCAGATCTGTATCATTGGTATAAATATAATCGAACCCTCCGGGATCATACCCGTTGATCAAAGCAGCTAACTCAGAGAATCCTTCATTCAGCCAGGTTTCTTCATTCAAGTCCTGATACCATTGGATCATGTGCTGAAATTCGTGCGCCAATACCGCGTAGGTGAATTGACTATCCAGTCTGAGTCTATCTGCGTTCAGGATGAACATTTCATGTGCATTTGAATATTCATGCGCGAGCGGGTTATATTCGTCAGATGTGGCAAAATAACCAGCCATGTAATTCCCAATATTAGATCCCAGCAGAATATATATGTGAGGATCATTATCCACACCAGGCGACCATTCTTCGCCAAAGAAATTCCTGGTGGTGGGGTAGATGCTTTCCTCAAACGAATTCGCCAATCTCGCCAGGTCTTTCTTGTTGAAACTCACCCCCTCCTCCACCCATAGATAGGCATGGTCGGTGATATATTGAAGCGTGGCTGTAAGTTGGAATGTGCGATTATCGTCCGAGTTGCTCACCCAGAAATCCTGCCTGGCGCCTGGTTCGAGTGGTTCCACAGGCGCAGGGAGGGTGAGTGGGATATTAAACTTTCCTTCAAAGCGCCCAACTAAATCCATCACGTTGTTAATCGGGACTTCAGTATTCTCCAATTCAAACAACATCTGGTGGGCCAGATCCATTTCCGCTGGATTGAGGTCAGGAGCAACTTTCCACTTAGACGCTGGCGCAGCCGTGGATCTGGCAGGTGAAGTCTCCACGGTTGGTATGGCAAAGCTGGACCTGGGGCTGGATGCTCCCCATGAGCCAAAGCTCATATACACCGTGTACCCGGCAGTGATGAGTGTGACGCAGCAACAAAGACAGACAACAACGGTCACAATGATCCACAATGATCGCTTCATGTGTCCTCAAATTTCCGTAATAAGGTGGTTTTCCAGATTATATCAGGTCCGCTGAAACAACGTTGCCAACGCGGAATTCTTGTTTAAGGCGTGAAAGTCTGCATCACCATGGGAAGATAGATATTATAACCAGCTGTCTTTTCGCTGAAGTTGACAATCGTCAGGTTCTTGGTGCAATCTGCATAAGTGTTGATATACACTTTATCAGTCAATGCTTTCCCGGCCAGGTCATATACCTGGATCCAGACAGTGCCGGTGGAATTGACTGCTTTGGTTCCCAATGTGATTTCATAACCACCCTCCCCATACACCGGTGCGGCTCCGGTCATGCCCATCCCCAGCAATGCAGAAGTTGTCCCATTCCATGTGCCCCCGGCTTTCACCACCAGGTTCAAGACCGGCGTGCCAGATATACTGAATGCCTGACCAGCAATTCCCTGCCAGTTACACCCCGCCGCATCGTTGACAAAGTTAGCTATATAAACCGGAGCTCCCGGCTGGAGGGCATAAATATAACCCGGGGTGGCTGTTTTCGTGGGAACGACAACTGCGGGGGTGGAAGTTGGCGACACTGCTGTTTGTTGTATGCTTATAGGTGTGGCGCTTGGTGCACTTGTGGGTATTCCGGCGGTCAGGGTGACTACCCTGGCCGGGACGAGGTAGGTTGGCAGCGGAGTGGGATAACCCGGCAGGCTGGCAGCTGTGACCACCGCATGCGCTTGGGCGAGTTCCTCGGCGCCTTTTTCACCGGCAGCAGTCGGGGTCATCTCAAACAAGGCAGCCTGTTTGTTCACACTATCCATGGCTGTGGGTGTCTTTGCTTTTTGGCAGCCTGTCAGCAGGATGGTGATGATGAGGGTGAAAATCCAGAATTTACGCATACCGTTCTCCCGGGGCTTGATATCGTATCCCGTTTTCTGTTAATCAGTATCAGCGTAATGTGTGCAATAATCAGACCAGCGGAGGAGGCTCAGCATCCGGTTGTTGCCTTTTCCCGGTATTCAACCGCCAGAAGCCGATAGTCCCCCATACCAGGATGGTCAAAACGGTGGATGCCTGCAAGGCAAGGATATAGGTGAGCGCCTCGGACCGGGTGGCTCCATACAGCGGCAGCAACGTCACAGCAACGAACTGGTAAATGCCCACATAGCCGGGAGTGGAAGGAATGGCGGAGGACAACCCCATGGCGACCAGCAGCAGGAATGCCTGCGGGTAAGTAAAATGCAAATTCAACGCCAGGCTCATCAAAACTGCACCGGTCGCGTCCAGCAGCCACACCAGCACGGATAAGCCCAAAAATCCTGCCGCACGCCTAGGGTGAATGAAGGCTTCAGCGCCAAGCAGAAAATCATGCAGCAAGTGATCAATATTACTGCGCCATTTTTCAGGCAGGGGTAGTTTTGAAACCAGGCGGGTGGCAAGTCCGCGCATGCGCGGCAGCAGCAGTAAGAAGACGATTGCTGCCACACCGAGAATCCCCATCACCCGCATCGCCTGCGGCAGCCAGTCTGGCAGGCTGCCAATGCCGGGCACTACAACAACACCAATCAGCACCAGGGTCACCACGTCAAAAATGCGCTCCGTGATGGCTGTTGCCAGTATATAAGATTTCGCGATGCCTGTTCTTGCACCCAGCATCACCGAGCGGATTACCTCGCCAGCCCGGGCGGGTAGAAATGTGTTGCCAACATAGCCCACCGAGGTTGCCCAGAACATGGTGAATGGATTCACCTTCTTCTCCGCGCTAATCAGCACCCCCCAGCGCATCCCGCGGATAAAGATGGAGAGACTGCCCACCCCAATGATGAGTGCCAGGTATTTTGGCTCTGCCTGTCGTAGCGTCTGCAGCATCTCCTGCCAGGAAACTCCGCGGATGGCGAGCACCAGCAGGATGGCGGCAAGAATGACTGTCAGAGCAAGGTACCACCCGCGGTAGGACGGTTTGGAAGGTGTCTGTTGTTCCATCGAGAAGAATTATAGCATGGGGCCAGGATGGAATTGAAAACTAATCAGTAGTATCCCACCTTACTGCCTTTCATTCAGTATCAACCAGGTAGACCCGGATATCGGGAATTTCAAAAATATTGATTATCTGGATTAATTCACCACCCTTCACATAATTTAACAATCGATTCATTTGTACCTGCGGGATGAATGTGTCCATGGGGAATATGATCCACGCCCGCTTGTATTGTATTTCCTCAAGCGCAATAAAATCAAAATGATGAAGCGTTGGTGGAGTAAGATTAGAATTTGCGACCCCATTCAATATAAACCTTGGTTTGTCACTTAAATAATAGTCAAAAGGAAGCGCTGCTGTTCCTGTGCCATAATATATGACATCACCTTCCTGCCAACTGTCCCTGATGGTCTGCGCTGCTTTATCTACATTCCCACCCCTCAGGCGTGGATTCCATCCAATTATGCCAATACCTGTAATTAGTATCCACAGTCCAACCATGACCCACGATAGTAACCTCCAATTTCGCGATCCAACCAAGGAACCCAACACCAGGGTAAAGGGGATAATCAATGTTATCAACGTTCTATAGAAGAGCGTGTTATACCAAAATATACTTTCAACCAAAATCACGACAAAAGGTACCAGGAATAAATATATCCTTTTATCCAGGTGACTGATGGTATTTATTCCGAGGAGTATCACCGATAAAGCAATTGCCAATAAGACAAGAACGATTGGCAACTCATTCACCTGCCTGCCAAAAAAGGCAAGCATAAACTCCCTGAAAAATCCTTCGAGAGATATTTTCCCCAGCCAGAAAGTATTGATAAACTGCGGGGTCTGATGAATATTGAAATAGACCAGTCCCCAGGGAATCCAGCTGATTACCACAGCAAACCCTAGCACTATAATCCTTTTCCAATCCTTATGATTGTATGCAATCGCAAAGGCGAAACTCCCGACCACAAATGCTGGACCAGTTATATGGGTATAAAGCAATAAACCATTGGCTGCAAAAAAACCCAACCACTTTTTTTTGAAAATGAAAAAGATGGATAGCAAATACAAGAAAACCAACAATCCATAAGCACGTGCATCCTGTGAGATCCAGATTAAACCTGGACAAAATGCAATGAGAAAAGAAACAAAAGCTTTTTGCTGCGGCGAAAAAGCCAATATCCCCATCAATTTCCAGACCAGGAAAAGTGTCAGGATCCCGATTATTACTGCAGGTAGGCGAATTAGCCACAGTTCAGTCCCCAGGATACTCCAGAACCGCAAAATGAACTCCCATAGAAATAAACTAGAATATCGTTGCAGGTCTATCAAGTATTGTAAAAATGGGGTTGTCGCCCGGTATAGCGATATGGCTTCATCGTATCGAATTGCTGAAGATGTATAACCAGCAACCCTAATGATTGCACCTAATAACAGAAATATTATTGAAACACTGGACCATTTCATATTCTTTAAAAATGCTCTGTGGATCGACTTTTGTTGATTATCTTCAGGAGGATTATTCGTCATAATTGCTATTTCTACATTCCACCTTATCCAGGCTCAATTCAAGAATTATTGTTAAGTCATCTTCGTAAATTACATCTGAGCATTTTGGTACAAATTCTGTGGTGAGTATCTGTAACCCTTTTTTGTGGATCCCGTTTTGGTCATGTTTTATTAAGAAATAGGCTACATCTTCTTTGCTAAAGAACAAGTGGGAGATCCCCTCCTCTTGAAAACGGTTGGAGAGGATATGGATATCGTCCGATTGCTCGACCATCGTGACCCACCTGGATTGGTCCACATCCGGCAGACATTTGCTCTCACAGTAATATCCCCTTCCATCCCAAAGGGACATGACTCTGGCAGATTCTGGAAGATTATTATTGATATACTCCAAGGCAGGATAATCACCCAACACTCGCCGTAAGAATCCTGATTTTGTTTCCATCCCCAGAATGACGTTCTGTGGACTAAGTAAGCCAATATAGATGCCCATGAAGATCAGGGTAACCACAACCATACCCCCGACAAGACCGGTCAAGAAGACTCTGCCCAATCGTTTGCTTTTTTGCCCTCGGGCTAAAGCCAGTAAGACCACGCTGGAAAGGATGCTAAGCCCGGGAAAAACTGGCAGCAGGAATCTGGTTTGCTGAGAACCCACAGCCCAGGATAAAAAGAATAGTAAGGTAATGATTCCCAGCAAATCCAATGTCCTGGTAAGCCGTGATCCCAGACCTTTCCTTATCAAAGGATATGCAACAGCCGCTAAAAATATTGGGCTGGCTATTTCCATACTGCCCATAAATGTACCAAATTTCTCATGCTGCAGGTAGAGATTGATTGGCAGCAGCAGGTAGTCATACCACCTTTTTCCAGTTCCAAAGCTGTTGACATAATCCATCCAGGTTTGGAACTGAATGGGGTCGATGACATGCTGAGGTAGATAAAGCGGGAAAACCGGGTTTCCCGTCCACAGGTAATTTTTCAGGTACCATGGCAAACCAATGATCAGGGCAGCAAGTCCGAAAAACAATCCATTCAACACTGGCTGCTTCAACCCTGCCAATTTCTTTCCATCCCATGCGCTTTGCCAGAGAACAACCACCATCAAGACCCCTACTCCAGATAGCGCCAGATACTTTGAACCCAGTGCCAACCCTTGTATCATACCAGCAAGTATCAGCATCCGAGGTTTTCGGTCGCTGTTCCATTCAAGCAGTAGTGCGATTGCCAGGAATTGGAAAAGCCCCCAGGCAATATCGGTATATGCTGCATTCCCCCACAATAATAAGATCGGTATTCCCAACAAGGATGCCCCCGCCACCCATCCACCGGTAGCTGATATGAATCGTTTGCCAAACGCGTAAGTGGCCAGCAGGAACAGGATCAATGTGGCAAAATGGATCAACCGGGCGAAGATATCACTGCCCAACCCCATCCCCAGCAGATAGACCATCTCCCAGGTGGAAGGATAGAAAGTGAACCAGTTCTCGGGCAGCGGAAGGATCCTTCCGGCCTGCAGGAAGAGACGCGGCCCCTGGATATGGTACGCCAGGCCGTCATAGTCCCAGGGAGGAGTGAATGCCTGCAGCAGCAACAGCAATAAAGCCAGCAAGCCGGCAGAAAAAAGGACCTTCTTGGGTATCGAAAAATCTGACCAGGTTTTCTTACATCCCAAAAGGGTATTGAAGATCTTTACCAGAATGGAGACGCTGCTTGTAAACGATAAAATGCCCGCAACCGTCAGTAAGATCAATAAATGCAGCGGCTTGATCCAACCCATCAGCCCCAAGAAGAAGACAGCATAGCCGATGACCGCCAACCCAACCGGTAAATGGATGACCAGCCTTTCCAATGAAGACCATGTATCTTGTTTGAAAGGTCTGGTCGCTATACTCCCCAATCCAATGGCAATGAACAATACAAGGCTGACCAGCACGATCGCGAACAGACTGTCCAGCATGGAGCCTGAATTCAGGTCATCCATGTGCGGGGCTGGAGTAATATTCTGGATATTGAGAAGCAATCCACCCAGGATGAGTAAAATAAATATCCCTGCACCTATTCTTACTTGTTTCATAACCAGTGCTTACTCCATATATGAACGGCTGTTCAGGTATTAAACTTTGGTTTGATTTTACATCTATCTTATAACACTATTTTCGGTTTTCCATTCTCAATTCTCCTGTGCCCGGTTATTCCACTATTTTCTATTCGCTCTTTCCTCTGCTCACTCATCTCTAATCTTTGCTATAATCACAGGTATGAAACAACTCCTCCAAAGCATGAAAACTGGCCAGACAGTCATTGAAGAAGTCCCCATCCCTTCTATAAAACCCGGTTACGCGCTGGTGCAGACTGCGGCTTCCCTCATCTCCGCAGGCACGGAACGGATGCTGGTTGAGTTCGGGCAAAAGAACCTTTTGCAAAAAGTCCGCTCACGTCCAGACCTGGCGAAACAGGTGATCGATAAAGCCCGTCGTGAGGGTGTCATTACTGCCCTGGACGCAGCTTTCAACAGGCTGGATCAGCCCATGTCTCTGGGGTACTCTTCTGCCGGTACCATCATTGAAGTTGGTTCAGGTTTGACCGGCTTTCAGCCAGGCGACCGGGTAGCCTGTGCCGGGGGCGGATTTGCAGTGCACGCCGAGTACGCTCTGGTACCTCAGAATCTGCTTGCTCATGTTCCTGATAATGTTGATTTCGATTCCGCTGCCTTCTCCACCTTGGGCGCCATTGCCATGCACGGTTTCCGCCTGGCACAGCCGCAGGTGGGTGAACGGGTGGCGGTCATCGGGTTGGGGCTGCTTGGATTGCTGGCTTGCGGCATCGTCCGCGCTGCCGGATGTATTGTCGCTGGCGTGGATGTGTCACTAGCGCGGGTTCAGCTTGCAGAATCCCTGGGTTACTCTGCAGTCCAGCGGGATGATGCGGAAGCATTTTTTGCAGAAAAATCCACTAGCATGGGTTGGGATATCGTATTGATCTGCGCGGATACCCCCAGCAGTGATCCGGTGGAGCTGGCTGGCAAAATCGCCCGCGACCGCGGCCGGGTCATCGCCATCGGAGCCTTCGGGTTGAACATGCCACGCAAGCCATATTACGACAAAGAACTGAACTTCATGGTATCGCGTTCTTATGGTCCCGGGCGGTATGATCCTTCTTATGAAGAGGGCGGACAGGATTACCCGGCGGGTTATATCCGTTGGACCGAAGGGCGGAATTTGCAAGCTGTGCTCGACTTGATGGGCTCCGGCCTGTTGGATGTGCATCCGCTTATCACTCACCGTGTTCCCATTGATGACGCCGTCCGCGCTTACGACCTGATCACCGGCAAACTGAACGAGCCTTTCCTGGGCGTGCTGCTCACTTACCCGCAAACCAAGCCGGAACTTTCTGCCCTGCGCACAATTACCCTCCCCTCCCCGCTTCCATTCGATAAGAATTTGCCCGGACTGGGTGTGCTGGGCGCTGGAGCCTACGCCAACTCCACCTTCCTACCCGCCATGAAGAAGGTTGGCGGCATTACTCCGGTTGGGATCGCATCCAGTACCGGTTTGAATGCGCGTTATGCTGGTGGAAAATTTGGCTTTCAATACAGCACCAGCGAAGAGGATAAACTCTTCAATGATGACAATATTGATATCCTCACCATTCTTACCCGCCACAAACAGCACAGCCGCCAGGTGGTACGCGCCCTTCAATCAGGTAAGCATGTTTTTTGCGAGAAACCGCTGGCCATTGATACATCCGGGGTGGAAGCAGTCTTTAATCAGCTGCAGCAGCCCGGGCAACCTTTGCTGATGGTTGGATATAATCGCCGCTTTGCCCGGCTGGCCATTGCCATGCAGCGATTTCTTGATAAAACCCATGAGCCACGGATGATGCACTATACCGCTAATGCCGGGGCTCTCCCGCTTAACCACTGGACTCATGATCCCATTGTTGGTGGTGGACGTATCATCGGTGAAGGCTGCCATTTCATAGACTTCATGACCTGGCTGGCAGGCAGCCTGCCTGTATCGGTTTTCACAACCGCCCTGCCGGATGGAAAGACTTACCGCGAGGATAATGTCAGCATCACTATAACCTATGCGAATGGCTCGGTGGGGGTGCTGCATTATCTAGCCAATGGGGACAAAGCCCATCCCAAGGAACGCTGCGAAGTATTTTCAGGCGGACGCGTGGCCATATTGGATGACTTCCGCCGGGTGGATATGATTCACAATGGTAGAAAAGAAAGCCAACGCAGCCTGTTAAGACAGGATAAAGGTCATAGGGCTGCCTGGCAGGCTTTTTTGGCAGGCGTAAAGAAAGGCACTCCACCCATTCCCTATGATCAAATCAGGATGGTCAGTCTGGCTGCCATCGCTGCGGTGGAGTCGCTGCACACAGGTGAGAAGCAAACTATAAAGTAGGTAGCTCGGATTGAGCTTTAGAAATTCTCGTTTGATTTGAATGCCATCCCATGGCCCTGGGAAATATTGTTTCCATCAACGCCGGAAAAAAATGTGCTCCTATATAATGCACTCCAATCCCTGGCGGGGTGTACAATAATATTCAGGACACTCCCTCATGCCTGACGCCATTGTGTTGACTGGTCTCACCAAGCGATACCCTCACCAGAAGAGCGAACAGCCCGCGCTGGGCGGTCTCACACTTTCCATACCCCAGGGATGCCTGTTCGGGTTGGTGGGACCGGATGGCGCTGGAAAAACGACCCTGATGCGCATCCTCGCCACCGTGCTGCTGCCCACTTCCGGCAATGCCACAGTCTTCGATGCGGATGTGCGCACAGACCCTGAATCCATCCGCCGCATCATCGGCTACATGCCTCAGAATTTCTCGCTCTACCCCGATTTGACCGTCATCGAAAATCTGCGTTTCTTTGCTGATATGCAGGGCGTCTCCCTTCAGGATCAAAACACCCGCATCCCCTCCCTGCTGGATTTCGCCCGCCTGCAGGAATTTCAAAACCGCCGCAGTGAGCATCTCTCCGGGGGCATGCGCAAGAAGCTGGCCCTGGCCTGTGCCCTAATCCACTCTCCACAGTTGCTGCTACTGGATGAACCCACCACCGGGGTGGATCCTGTCTCCCGCCGGGAACTGTGGAAGCTGCTGACCGATGTCATCCGCCAGGGGGTTACCGTCATTGTCTCCACGCCCTACATGGACGAAGCCGAGCGCTGCCACCAGGTGGGTATGCTCTACCAGGGCAGCCTGTTGGCTCAAGACAGCCCGCTGCGCCTGATGGCAGCCTACCCGTATGAAATCGTCGAGGTCAAAGCGATTCCCCGTGGTGTCATGCGGGATACCACTGCCAGGCTGCCAAATGTCATTTCCTGGCGTCCGGTTGGAGACAGGCTGCGCCTTTCCATCCGCGACGCTGGCACGAGCATGGACTCACTACGGGGCAATCTTACTACCGCAGGCGCTGAGATCAAGTTGCTGCGCACAGCCCGCCCCTCCATGGAAGATGTCTTCATCCACCTCTCCAATGGGAGGAGCGAGTGACCATCCTCCCTCTCACACCGCAGGCGGACCTGGCTGTTGAAGTCCGCGAATTGACCAAGCGATTCGGTCATTTCACCGCCGTGGACCACGTCAGCTTCTCCATCCCACGTGGTGAGATATTCGGCCTGCTCGGTCCCAATGGCGCTGGAAAAACCACTACTATGCGTATGTTGTGCGGCATCCTGCGACCCACCTCCGGCAGCGCTTCCATTCTCGGCATGGATGTAACCACCCATCCCGAGGAAGTCAAGCAGCGTATTGGTTACATGTCGCAGAAATTTGCGCTCTATGACGACCTCACTGTTACTGAAAACCTCTCCTTTTATGCCAGTATCTATTCCGTGCCACGCGTCATCCTTAAAGACCGGGTGGACAGTCTGGTGGTCATGTCCGGCCTGCAGGGACGCGAAAAACAGCGCACAGCCAGCCTCTCTGGTGCGTGGCGGCAGCGGTTGGCTCTCGCCTGCGCCATCGTTCACGAGCCTGCCATGCTTTTCCTGGATGAGCCGACTGCCGGCGTGGATCCCATTTCGCGCCGCGAGTTCTGGGCGCTGATCTATGAAATGGCTGGTCGTGGCGTAACAGTGCTCGCCACCACCCACTACATGGACGAAGCCGAATACTGTAACACCATCGGCATGATGTACAATGCCCGCTTGATTGCCCTCAACGACCCCGATACCTTGAAGGAAAGCATCAGCGGTACGCTGTTGGAAGTAGAATGCGACGACCCTGCCCGGGCTGAAGAGCTGTTGCGCTCAAAGCCAGGCATCACCAGCGTTAACCAGCACGGGCTCATCCTGCACGTCTTCTGTGCGGATAGCAGTATGAAAATGGACATCCAGAGTCTACTGGATGTTAAGGGCATCCAGGTTTCACGGGTGGAGCAGGTCATTCCATCCCTGGAAGATGCATTTGTCACCATGGTTCACGAAGAAAGCATTGGCGGTTGAAAACCGCCCGGAGGGCATAATGATCAAAAAACTTAACTCCACGATTGCAATCATCATTCTACTTTCATTTCTATCCTCCTGTGGCACAGAGAAACCGAACGGTCCGCTGACTGCTTCTGGTACTATTTCTGCACGCGAGGTGAACATTTCGTCGGAAATTTCCGGACGTGTGGTGGGTGTGATGGTTCAGGAAAGCCAGGTTGTAAAATCTGGCGATCAACTGATCATTTTGGATCAATCGCTGCTCGGAGCCCAGGTAAACTCTGCTGATGCTGCCATCTCACTCGCGGAAGCGAATGTGAAAACTGCCCAGGCTGCTTTCACCACCCTGAATTTACAATACCTGCAAGTCCTAAACATTGCGCACCTCGCAGATGCCGCGAACCGTTCCACGCTGTGGAAAAAAAGTCAGCCCGATGATGTGGAGCTGCCCGGCTGGTATTTCACCAAACCTGAGCGCACCGCTGCTGCGAAATTGGAGCTGGATTCCGCCAAAAAGAACCTCGAAGATCAGCAAGCCAACCTGGCGCAAGTCATTAAGGATCTTAATATCCCATCCCTCGCAGATATGGAAAAACGCCTCATTGAAGCAGAAGCTGCCTTTATGACTGCCAAAGCCTCTCTCGACCTGGCAAATAATGCTGCCGACCAGCAGGAGCTGCGGAAAGCCGCCCAGGATGCCTATGATGCCGCCAAAAAGACCCTCAACGATACTGAAGCAGAATACAACAGTCTGCTAACCAATGGCCAGGCGGATCAACTGATGAAGGCCCGCGCCCTGGTAGCCCTGGCTCAGCAGACCTATGACGAAGCCATTGACCGCTATAACGCCCTCTTGACCGCCAACGATTCCCTGCAGGTGGCTGTTTCAAAAGCATCTGTGGATCAGGCACAGGCAGCTATCGATCAGGCGAGTGCAGCCCTCGCGCAGGCACAAGCTGGCCGAAAAGTGCTTGAAGTACAGCTCACAAAAACTGGTATGTATTCTCCAGTGGATGGGGTGGTCATCACCCGCAACGTGGAGCCTGGCGAGATGGCCACTCCTGGCGGAACATTGCTGGTTATTGGAGAACTGGAGATTGTTCAACTCACCGTATACGTTCCCGAAGACCGCTATGGACAGGTACAGCTAGGTCAATCCGTCTCGATCAGCGTGGACTCCTACCCCGGCGAGATCTTCAACGGAAAGGTCTTGCGTATTGCAGATCAGGCAGAGTTCACCCCACGCAACGTGCAGACCGTGGATGGCCGCCGCACTACCGTCTATGCCATCGAAATCGAGGTGCCCAACTCCGATTACCGCCTGAAACCCGGCATGCCGGCAGATGTACTATTTTCAAAATGAATCACGCAGGGGCGAGTCAGCGACTCGCCCCTGATCTGAATTATCGGTGGTTTACATTGGTTTCACAATGACTAGCGCCAATTTACGGGCGTAATTTTCAAGCTCCTTCCTGGAAGGTTTCGCTGGCAGTCCATCTGCCTTCATGATCATCCCCACCATGCGCGGGTGCCGCTTCAACCGCAGTTCCAGAAAATCCGCCACCCGTACCGGGTCAGTGACCACCTCCGCAAGTCCGGAGAATCGCCGAGCCTTTACCCGCACCTCCACGCGCGGATCAGTAAGGATGTTGCGTACCCAGTCTGCATGCATTCCGCGTGACGAGCCCAGGTATATGGCGCCATCCACCTCTTCATATTGAAGTGCAGTGACCCGCGCCAATCCCGATTTACGCCCGGTGGTTGTTAGCAGCAAAATCAACCTCCCTACCAAAGGACCCAGTCCGAGGCGGTAGAGAGTGACAAAGAACCTTACCGGCGGCGGGTTTAGCGATTTTTCACTCATATAATTATCCCGTGTTGGTGTACTGGTATCCCCTCGGACACGGCGGTTGCCAGCATGATTTAACTGGTGATATTGATCGAGAACCCCTGGCTGGCTGTACCACCTCTGCCATCCGAGATGGTCACGCTAAAGTTGATGGTGATTCCGGTGGCATTGGGCGTCCCGGTGATGTTTCCAGAGGCATCCATGGCTAATCCATAAGTCGCCAGGATCCCATCATCGCTGAAGGTGATCGGGTCGCCATCCGCGTCACTGGCAGAAATGCTACCGGTGTAGGCAACACCCATGGCTCCATCCGGCAGAATCGATCCTGTAAAGATGGGGGCATTATTCGGTATTGCGGTATTGGTGGGTGTGGCTGTGAAAGTCGCGGTGTTGGTTGGTGTTGCTGTATTGGTTGGTGTGGATGTATTCGTTGGCGTAGAAGTATTGGTCGGTGTTGAAGTTTTCGTTGGGGTGGATGTCGGCCACGGGATTACATAAATATTAACCCACACCCGTTCTCCAAAAAGATTACCATAGCCATCCACAAGCTGCCAGTAACCGTAATACTCACCGGTGTTGCTGGGTGCGGTCATCGCCACCGTCAGGTCAACG
>PNON01000038.1 GCA_013824865.1 Anaerolinea sp.
TACGATAAATACAAAATCAGCGGATACTCAGCAAAAGCCTGCTCAGGAATTATTGACGTGTCTTGCCACCGCTCACCCATCCCATCAGGCAGTCGATCCACGCCACCGGTGCAAAGCACCATAGCATGATAAAAGACCAGCCAGCCACCTACAGGCTGGTATGCCAGTCGAAAAGCTCCTCCTGAATGGCATGCGAGATAAGGGGATTAGGTGCCCCAAGGATGATTACAGCGTAATCGTTCTGCTTCGCAATCAGAATTTGAACATTTTCTGCAGATCGAGAACTTCCACAACAGCCGGGCCAATGCTTAATCCAAACGCTGACGTTGCGGTGCGTAAGACCAAAGGGAAGTATCCACTGCGCTTATATAGGTATGAGATTACTTTGATGGCTTTTATAGTCTGAGCGGGGAGATTGATGACCAATTGCTCTTTTTTTAATTCCTCATCTGTTAATTTAACCCTGGTTAAAAGGGAATCAAGCAATTTTTCAAGGTCATCATCTGAAGTTTCCAGCGGGAGCATGATCTGTTCAGTGACCTTCATTGAGGTAAGGGCAGTGAACTGTTCAAATTGAATGTCATGTAATTTTTGGGCAAAATTTAAGAGTATCATCACAATATCCTGTTTTAATATGATTTAAACGGTAGCAGCCAGTAGACGTTTGATCTGTTGAATATGGTCGCGCTCATGCCAGCAAAACCGCCTGGCCACCTTGCGCGGACTCCATATCTCGCCTTCTTTCCCAACCACCTGCTGTAAGTCAATAAGGTCCGGCAAAATTTCCACCAGGTTGCCACGTTCTTCCAGCAGCCTTTCAAAGGGGTCTTCCGGGAGCTGATCTTCAGGGTGTGTGCGTCCCAGTCTGTCCATCAACCACCACTCAGAACGTCCGACATGGGCGATGATCTGACAGATTGTCCACTCCCCGGCTATCAGGGTTGCATCCAGCGTTTTATCATCCAGGTTGGCCACCAGTTCAACCAGTTCCTGCCGGCTCCATGAGATGATCTGCAGAATGTGCTCCACATCCAGTTGTGATAAAGGTTTCCAATCTGTCTTAAACCAGGCTTTGATTAATTTTCCGCCTTCAACCACCTGTTCATAATGAGGATCGATGAAGTGATCATCCACAACCTCAACCAGGCGAATGTCAATTTCTGCGGGATTGAACCATGGCGAATTGGTGTGGCTCTCCAACCATTGAATATACTCTGGTATGGCTTTCGCCATGGCCACCACCGCGGATTGCCCATCCGGCGCCAGAGCATAGCAGCCAAAATGCTCCAATGCCCAAGCAACCGAACGGCGTTCGTTATTATTTTCAACGCCTATCAAAACTCGCATATTTTCCTCAAGTTTTTTTATATTCCAATTTCAGCCTAAAACGCTGGTCTTCCAACAATTGATTAAGATCACCCACTGCCTGCCAGGCCATCTTTTGATCAAAATCTGACAGATCGAGATTGTGAAACTCATCTTCATCCATAAGTTTGGGTTGTCCTTGAAAATGAACCAGCAAATCCAACGCCAGGTCCTGACAGGCAATGTACCAACGGGTGAATTTCGCTGGACGGACAATATTGCAATACCAGCCTTTCAGCCGGCCATCATCCCGATCATATATTTCAAAGATGTTATACCATTTTTTTCGGTAATACGCTTCCAGAAAGAGATCATCTTTCTTGAGCAGCATCCCGTTGAATTCAAAATCGTCCCGCGTGAAGCGAGCTGCCACCAGGATTTTCTCAGCGCTTCGCTCAAGCACCTCTCCCGGGTATCGCCAAACTTCCTTTCCCCGGGAATCCTGCTTAATGATGGTAATCAAACCTCCACCTCCGGCAGGATGGTGATATCCATTTCATCGACAATCAAAGAGATAGCCTCTCCAGTCAGAATATGCCTATCCAGCATAAAAGTCATGAATACTCCGCCAACATGAATGATTGTCTTGTACCCATCTTCGCTGAAACGGCTGTCAGACACCACTCCGTGCAGGCTATTCATGGACCTCTTTGTATCGCTCGATGATAATTCCCGGGCCTGGCGTAAAATCAAGGTCACTGGCATCCCTTCAAACCATGACTCCCTTTTCTGGCTGCCCACTGAAATCATAAAATCACCGGCTGCTGTTCGCACCCGCAGTCCAGCATCAGTATTAATCATCCTGCCTGACAATTGGTTGTTCAACCCAAAAAAGGTTGCCACTGCTTTTGTCTCCGGGTGTTGGTAAACCTCTTCCGGGATTCCGCTCTGCAAGATGACCCCGCCCGAAAGCAACAGCAGCCGGTCGCCGACAGCATAAGCCTCGTCCTGATCATGGGTCACATAAATGGCCGGCGTTCCGGTCTGGTGCAGTACTGAACGGATCTCACCCAGGAGTTGCTTTCGCAGGCTGCGGTCCAACGCAGCCAGTGGTTCATCCAGCAGCAGCAGCCGCGGATTTACTGCCAAAGTGCGCGCAAGCGCCACCCGCTGCTGTTCGCCACCGGAAAGCTCCTGTACAGTCCGGCTGCTAAAACCCACCAGGTTGAATTGCATCAACAGTTTGGTGACCCGTGGGGCAATGTCCATTCCTTCCCCCCTTTGTATCTTCAAACCAAAGGCTATGTTATCTGCCACAGTCAAATGTGGGAATAACGCATAATCTTGAAACATGTACCCGAAATGCCGCTGATGTGCAGGCACATGGGTTATGTCCTGACCATCCAGGAGTATCTGCCCGGCATCTGCCCGTTCCAACCCGGCAATGATACGCAGCAGGGTGCTTTTGCCGCTGCCCGAAGCGCCCAGCAGGCAGATCGTTTCACCCGGGTTTACTTGCAGGTCTATACCGGCTAAAAGCGGTTTATTTTCATACATCTTGTGGATACCGTGTACATCCAATCCGCTCATTTTTCCTCCCTCACCGGGTTAACAAACAAAGTATTTTCTATAAAGAATATTCCCCCAGCACATACCAGCATCAGGATGGTGCTCATGGCCATGGCCTGCCCGTAATTCATTCCGCCAGGAAGCGAAAGGAAACGGAAGATGGCCACCGGCAAAGTGGGAAATTCCGGCCTGGCAAGGAAGGTGGTTGCGCCAAACTCGCCCAGCGAGATGGTAAAAGCAAACACCAGGCTGGAAACCAGGCTGCGACGGATGATGGGCAGATCAATCAACCAAATCACTTTCCATGGGGAAGCCCCAAGTACAGCCGCGCTGTGTCGATATGATGGCGGGATGGCTGCCACAGCGGATAATAATCCACGCATCACAAAAGGCAACGCCACCAGGGTGTGCGCCATCGGGATCAGCCATTGCGAATCGCCCCAGGTAAAAGGCGGTTGGTTAAAAAAGATAATGTAGCCTAGCCCCAACGTTACCGCGGATGTTCCCAGGGGAACCATCAACATGGCTTCCATCAGTGCGCGCTTTTTTCCCCTCCAGGGAAAGCCATATACCATCATCAATCCCAGCATCAGGCTGGCCATGGCGGTGACTGCGGCAAACTTCAATGAGTTCCAGATGGCTTCGACGGGTGGAATGTAGAAATAATCCTCCCGGGGATTAGTGGCGAGGGCCTGGTAATAATCCAGCGTCCAGCCAGTGGTGACGGTTTCCCGTTGGCCGCGATTCGCATCTGTGCGGATGAGGGAACTGCCAACCAGCGAAAACAGCGGCCCGGCAATCAGCATAATCAGTACAACCACGGTGAGTACAATGACTGTCTTCTGCTTCCAACCCTGGGGTGCGCGAAGGGTTTGTTTTTCTGCAGCTGGCACCAATGGTATGGGGCGGGTGGAAAAATACTGATAGGTGATTGCCAGCAGCAGGGTGAACAGCATTTGCAGCAGTGCCAACAAACTGGCAAGTGGAATGTTGAAATAAGCCAGCGCCTGCTGGTAAATCTCCACTTCCAAGGTTGCAAACTTCGGCCCACCCAGCAGCAAGATCACCCCGAAACTGGTAAAGTCGAAAATGAACACCAGCAGTGCGGCTGAGACAATGACCGGGCGCAGTAGCGGCAGGGTGATCCGCATGAATGATTGCCTTGAGCTGGCGCCCAGCATGCGAGCGGACTGTTCCAATCGGGGATTAAGGGAACTCCAGGCCGTGCCTACCAGCCGGATCACGATGGTCAGGTTGTAAAACACATGGGCGATCAAGATGGCTGTCAGCGTCCCAACCAACAGGATGGGGGGTGATTCCAAACTAAAAACCTGCTGTATTGCCTGGTTCGCCCATCCACGCGGACCAATAAACGCGTTGATCCCAGCCGCAACCACTACAGTGGGTAAAATAAACGGGATGGCTGTCATAACGCGCAACAACTTGCGGCCAGGAAACTCAAACCGGTAAAGCACATAGGCAGCCGGTAAACCCAATAGCAGGGTAAGCATGGTGGAAAGGGTCGCCTGCCAGAAGGTAAATCCTACGGTTCGATAAATGATCTTAATGTTAGCTGATCCGGGCTGGAAGAAGGGTAAGTCAGCCAGACTGTTCTTGAATACCTGTAATACCGGCAGCAGGTAGAACAATGTCAGAAATAGCAGTGGGATAATGGCCAATAACCCCCAGCGCGGGGATTTGCCAATTTTCCTCAGCCGCGCAGGTGGATCGAATCTCACCGCAGGATGACTTCCGTCCACTCTTGCAGCCATTTCTCTCGATTCAGATGGACCTCATCGGGATCAAGCGACGCCGGGCGCGCAGGCACCTGGATATTTTGCAGGAATACATCGGGCAACGCTGCTTTCTTATTTGCCGGGAAGACAAACATCTGGAGTGGAATGTCCTCTTGCACCGGGACGCTCAGCATAAAATCCACAAATTTCTCAGCCAACGATCGGTTGGATGTCCCTTTGATGATGCCGATAAACTCAACCTGGCGGTAGCACATCCCATCACCCACCAAAGAAGCGGTGGGAGCTTCATCCATAGGTGTGGAAGCATACACCACTTCCGCGGCAGGACTTGTGCCGTAAGAAACCACCATTGGCTGAGGCCCATTTCCACTGGAAGCGCTGAAATTTGTGTAATAGGCCATCTCCCAGTCGTTCACCACCACCAAACCATTCGCATTCAACGCACGCCAGTAATCCAGATAGCCCTCCTCTCCGTAGGTGGAGATGGTGGCGAGCATAAATGCCAGGCCGGGAGAAGAGATGGCCGGGTTTTCCACCACCAGCAGTCCGGCATACTCCGGTTTTAACAAGTCAGCCAGCGATTGCGGCAGCGCTAACCTTGCCCGGGTAAAATATGCTTTATCGTAATTGATACACACATCACCATAATCCACCGGCAACGCCCGGTTGGACGCATCCATGTGTAATTCAACTGGAATATCAGCCAGGGCAGGTGATGAATACGGTTCAAGCAGGTCATTTTCCAGCTCGCGGGAGAGGAAAGTGTTATCCACGCCATAAAGAACATCCGCGAGAGGGTTGGCTTTGGTCAAGAGCGCCTTGTTCAACATCGTTCCAGCGTCTCCACCCTTGATGAACTCTAATTTCACATTATTCTTCGCTTCAAACTGCGCTACGAGGTTCGCGCTGATAGCAAACGAGTCGTGGGTCATCACCCGCAGTGTCTGTTTGGCCTCAGGTGTTTGCATTTTCGTGGTGTTGCAGGCGCTTAAGAGGATGGTGAAGACGATTAAGCTGATCCGTGCTGATGTACGCATAATAAACTTCCTTTCTTGCATATCACTTCTGCCTGGGTTGAAATCATTAAATTGCTTATTCCTCGGGAGCTTTCCGGGTAGAGCGTTTCATCCCACAGCGCGTATTGCAGCCCTCGGGTGGTTACGCCCTGGCAAACTCCACCCCACGGGAGGAGGGAGATGATATCCCCGGCTGCGCCGGTGATAATCTGGTGATTGTGGATCATGCTCAGGGACTCGCTCCCATTTTCGATTCGCGTATCCCGCCCGGCTACGATCGGGCTGGCGAGCAGGCTGATATTCGCCAGTATGTGATCCGTTCGCCCACCGAGAGCCCCGTAGATGGTGATGCTGCCATCCACCGCCTGGATGGCATGGATCAAAGCCAGCTCGAAATCCGTTTGGTCCTTCTCGCGAGGATAATGTTCGATGCGCACCCCCCCGGTTTGGCACCATTCCAGATCTGCCTCTTCGACCGAATCCAGGTCACCGATCAGTATATCCGGCAGTCTTTCGAGGCGTCGCAGGTGGCGTAAGCCGCCATCCACCGCGATGATATATCCGCTCTGCGGCAGCAGGATCGATTTATCGTCGGCATTAAGATCGCCATTCAAAATAATATACGCATTTTGTCTTTGCATACACAAACCTCCCCTGTCCGGGGAGGCGAAGGTTACCGTTCGACATTCTCCCTCCGCCGGCATTACCCGGATCAGGTTCAAAGGGTCGAAAGTTTAGCACTTTCCTCTCAGCCTGGCGTTTCAGGCTCCCCGGTAAATTAATAATACGTCTGATATTCCAGTATGTCAATCGCTTACACAAACATTAATCAAGCGGTACTTTGCGGATGTGAAAGACGCAAGTTCTATTACCATCCACGCAGCAACTTTTTTCCAGGATCTGATAGAATTTCCCACCGCCAGCCCAGATCACGTACTCTTTCAAGAAGCCAATAAGCAAGGGGCAGCCTGTATATATTGAGGGTATCTCCTTAACTGCCGGGGGAATGGTCACCTCGTATGCGTCCTCAGTCTCTAGCACTGACATGCGCTCTCCTGTCAGCCGCAGATACTCTTCTGCCAGTAACTGTAATCCAGCCATGATTTTGCGTTTCACTGGCAGGAATTTGATCTCCGGTAAGAAAAAACCGAAATCCTCTGCCATTCTACTGAGGAATATGTGGAAGGCTGCTTGCCCAATGCGTATTTCCACACCCCGACAGGCGGAAGCACCCATCATTCGTTCCAACCTTGTGTGCAATTCAGTTAATGTGGAGCTTTTTAGAGGTGCGTTTGGCATTAATATAGGAGCCGACTTTTCTCCAGTGATCTCCACCACTGCGATCTGCAGGATCTGCAACCAGCCTGTGATTCGTTCGTCTGTATGCCATTTATTCAAACTTTGCCACCTCAATTGCCTTTGGATTGACTGGTATTATAACGTGAATACCTGGCACAGGCAGAGAGCCAGTTCCATCAATTAGGATTCCGGAGTGGTTTGATGAAATATATAATCCGGTTTTGGTATAATTTTCTTATGAGATCGTCGCGCTACCCCATTACCTCGTTCATTGCTTTCGTTACTCTTGCCCTGGCAGGCTGCTCCACAGCCATCATTCCCACCATCCAGACGCCCATAGCAGCCGCGCTGACGCCATATTTCACCCCTACAGCATCGCTAACCCCAATGATTGCGTTGGAACCTTCCCAACAAATCATTTTCACGCCTACACCCACCCCGTTCCTGTATACCCTCCAAAAAGACGAACTGGTCTCGGCCGTTGCGCTGCGTTACGGAGTGAGCCTGGCACAGATCCAGGCGGCCAACCCGGATGTTAATCTAAATTATCCTGGAAAGAATCAACAGCTGGTCATCCCGCCACCCGAAAAAACGCCTGCGCCCGACCTCAGCAGCCCCACCCCGGCAGTGCTGACCATCCAGAATGTGAGCTGCTACCCAGCTGCGGATGGCGCGGGTTTGTGCCTGGGGCTGCTGCAAAATAATCAGCCCAATGCGGTGATGTACGTCACTGGGGAATTTATTCTGGAGGGGAAAGGCGGCACACAGCAAAAACCATTCACTTCGCTGTTGGATACTCTCCCTTCGGGCAGTCAGATCCCTGTTTATGCGTTGTTCGACGTTCCTTTCCCCTTCCCCTACCGCGTAAACCTGGTCATCCACACCGGCTTCAGTCAGTCGGTGGATGCTCCTGCCAGCAAACTCGAGATTGTGGAACAGCAGGTGGATATCACATCAGATGGCTTGACCGCAAAGGTGGAAGGCAAGATCAAGTTGAATGGAAATCTGCCAGACAAGCTCGCGATTGTGGCTGCCGGCTATTCCGGTTTCATCCCTGCCGGGGTCCGCCGGTTGGAGATCAGCGCCCATGCTGCACAAGATGGACTCATCCCATTCAAGCTGTGGATCTACAGCGCCGGACCGTTCATAGACCGCGTGGAAGTATTTGTGGAATTCTATTAATTCAATCCATTAATTTGAAAACAAAAAACATTAATGTATCAATATCAAGTAGCAATCATCATATTTGACTCCATCTTCCATCATGAATACCGCACCGCAGAATAAACTAATAGACCAATAATTATTACTGGAATTATAGAAAAGAACACAATATTACTGCAACAAAAAATCTCCCGCAATTTACGGGAGGTGATATTTTGGTATTTTATTAAGGTTTTACATATACCGTGTATTCGTTAATAATGTCGCCTTTTGCGTAGTCACCAAAACCATCGTTGATCTTTTTAGTAAAGGTGACGATGGTGCTCAGATGATGCTCCCCTGCCGGCCATTCCGTCAATTCATAGCTGACGATACGGCACACCTGTCCCTGGTTGGGGATGTCCTGACTGAGCAAATTGTTGGGATCAGGAGCCTCTCCATTAAGCGAGTAAGAAAATTTCATTGCTTTGAAGTTGCTCTCCAGTGTGGCCTGGTCGACAGCGCACCAGAAGAAGCCCCATAATACCGGCTGGCTTTTTTTCATTGGGATGGTGTAGGAAAAGGTCTGTCCTGGAATTCCTGCATTTTCATACTGTTCGTTGGCCAAATCTTCCAGAAGAACCGCCTCCCCGCTCATTAAATATGTTTGAGCTTCTTCCTTTGTGGCAACCCGCGGATTACCAGTGGGCACAACACCCGCGCCATCTGGCAGGAGGATGGCATTCACTGCTGCATTCAGGATGTAATCTGCCCCGGAGAGTGCATTTTCAAAGTTGACCGGCACCGGGTGAGTCAGCTGAACACCTTTACCTTCCAGGAAGATGCTGCCATCAGGCAGAGTAAAGCGGCCGGTGGGCGCCTGCAGCGAAATGCCATCCGGCAGGCTGAACTGGCCGCGTCCCACTTCGGCTTCCACACCGGCGCTGGGGGTCTCACCAAAAACCATCATCCCGGGAACCTGGCTGAAGCCATAGGCCTCAATCTCGCAGGCGCTGGCACATGCCTGTCCCACCAGGACTGCCATCTTGTCAAAGCTGTACTGCTCCAGGCTGGGCAGCACACTGTCGCCTGGACCTTCCGGCTCAAATTTGTCAGTCTGCTCTGAATAATATTCCAACTGGCCCAGGGGGATCTCTTTATCATACAGGTAGCCAGCCAGACCCAGAGGGCTGCCGCCACTATTCTGCCGCATATCAATCACAATCCCTTTTACTTCATTGGCCTCGAAGGTTTTTAGAGCACGGGTAAATAACCGGATGATGAGATTGAGGTCGTCATAATTACTGTTGATCTTCACATAACCGACGCCAGAATCCATTACCTTGAATTCCACCGGCAGAGCATTCGGATCTGATCCGCGATATATAGAGGTGATGCTATAACTATCCCATTCGTCATCAGCTGTGATCTTTACTTTCTTTTCCTTGCCATTCGTCCCAATAAATACGAACTCGGTTTCAGTTCCAAGCGGAGCGCGCAGCAGGTACCGAGCCTGTTGGTAGCGCAGGGCAAAGTCTGTGGAAAATGGCGCGGAAAGCGGCTCAACAGCCATGAGGGCATTCGCTACCGGTTGGCCGCCCATCTGGGTCAGCACATCGCCCACTTTCACCCCTGCCTTGTCTGCTGGGCTGTCGGGGGTCACGAATATAGTGAGAACGGTGCCATCATCCAACTCCCGAATGGCAAATCCATAGCCAGTGGAGACAACATCCATGAAGATCTGATTCTCTATTTCTCCACCGCTCATGCCAACATGTCCATCTTTGAAAGCCCAAACAAAATCGCGGATGGCCAGGTAAAACGCGGTGGCATCCCTGGTTTCTTCAGCCGCTTTTATTTTGGGTTGTACTTCCGCGTACACAGCATCCCAGTCCGGAGCTTTTCCTTCAATACCATTAAAGGCATATTCTTTTTTCAGAATATCGAACATTTTTTGGAAAGCTTCAGTGTAAGAATCTCTGGAGAAATCTTTAATGGCAATATCAGCCGGTTCGAAGAGGGTAAACTCCGTTTCAGCTTCCCGAGTTACTTTGAAGGGTTCTGCATCCACATCGATCACTGAGTAACCGCCAGCCACGGGAGCCACCGGGTCGTCCTTGGTGAAGAGCAGCTTGTCCACGCCAAAACCTGTGGGGAATTGCTGGTTTTCATCCGGCGCCCAGATGAGCAGCTTGCCACCGATCACCTCATCATGGTTTTCGGTATCTGTCTTCACCGACGCCAGGTAGGATGGCCAGCCATACGAAGGATCATCGCCTTCCGAGTATGGGCCTCCGGCCATATTAGGCCAGTAAGCAACTGCAAAGATCTGTACACCTTTGTCTGATTTTCCTGTGGGATCCACATTGTTCATCTCCCCTTCAGGCTGGGCAGGCAATTGAATCCAAAAAGTGGCCTTGTTATTCTCATAATCCGGTTGCATAAAACCCAGGGTTTGTGACTCGGTAGATGTGAGATATTCCTGGTCGCGCTTAACGAAACCGGTCATATCCGCCAGGGCAACCATCTGCTCCACCATATAGGTTTCCACCACAAAGTCATTGGAGTATTCAAAGCTGCCGGTGATTTTCACTGGTTGGGTACTGATAGCTTCTGCCACCACAACCTCAGTGGATGCAGGTTTATCATCTGGCGCCGCAGTAGCTGTTTTAAAATTCTGCGGGTTAGATTGACAGGCAGTCAACAATAAAATTACTAACAACGCTGTTCCAATGATTGCTTTTCTCATATTCATCTCCTCTACTCTCAAATCGAATAGGGTTATTATAGTGGACAATTCAGGTATGGATAACTGGCTCATCCCTTTATTGATTTAACATATTGATTTATTCACTTGACGTGAGGTTGGTTTTGTGGATAATTGAATACAGAACAGCCAAGACAGAGGAAAGTAACCCGGTGAATACTGACAGGGACGCTGCGGGCATTGACTGTAACCTGCGCTCAGATTAACCCGGATGAAGTTCCCTCTCGAGCTGCCCGGGTGAATTAGTAGTAGTTTGGGCCGCACTCCCTGCGTTAACGGGGAAACTGATCGTCATTTGACTGTCAGTATTGAGTGGGCTGGCAACAGTCAATGTGGGTGGTACCGCGGAAACATTCCGTCCCATGGCCGGGACGGTTATCTATTTAAGGAGAGAGAATGACAGACACACCTGGAATGAATTTAGAGAATATCCAGCACCACGCCCTTGAAGCTCTGGCCGCTGTGAGGACAGGGGATGATCTGGCGCAATGGAGAGTCACTCATCTTGGTCGTAGTTCAGCAGTGATGGCAGTCTTTTCCGGCCTGGGTAAGCTGCCTGCGGACATCCGCCCTCAGACCGGGCAGAAAGCCAACCAGGTCAAGCTGGAACTGGAAGCCGCGTTCGAGGAAAAAGTTGTGCAAATCCGTCAATCAGAGCTTTCCGTGTCTTTGCAAACAAACCGGGTGGATATCACCCTACCCGGGCGTCCCGCCCGGCGCGGCCGACTGCACCCCGCGATGCAGAATCTACGGGATATTTACAAGGTATTTGCTGAAATGGGCTTCCAGGTTTACCGCTCGCCGGATGTGGAAACAGACGAATACAACTTTGAGCTTTTGAACATCCCAGCCCACCATCCGGCGCGCGATATGTGGCAGACCTTTTACACCACCAAACCGGGGGTCTTGCTGCGCACCCACACCTCTCCCGGACAGATCTGGGCCATGCGCGAGCGTGCCCCCGACTCCATCCGCGTCATTCTGCCGGGAATGTGTTACCGCTATGAACAGATCACCACCCGCTCCGAGATCCAGTTCCACCAGGTGGAAGGATTGATGGTGGGTAAAAATGTCACCCTGGCTGACCTGAAAGGAACGCTCACCGACTTCTCCCGGCGCATGTTCGGGCAAAATGTGCGCACCCGTTTCCGCCCCAGTTATTTTCCGTTCACTGAGCCTTCCGCCGAGATGGATGTGGAGTGCTTCCTGTGCGGTGGTCATGGCTGCACGGTGTGCAAAAACGCCGGCTGGCTGGAGATTTTAGGCTGCGGCATGGTACATCCTGAAGTGCTGCGCAACGGCGGTTATGACCCCGAAATCTTTAGTGGATTTGCCTTTGGCATGGGACCGGAACGCATTACCATGCTCCGCCGGCACATCGATGACATCCGCTACTTCTGGGGCAATGATATGCGATTTTTGGAACAGTTCTAGGTCTCCCGAGAGTTGAGATTTGAGAGTCGAGAGCCGTTACACCTTTCCTGTGTGCATCCCGAGGATGAATGAGCAACGATAGCCTTAATAAACTACTTGCATGGAAAGAAGCAAAGAACCTGGCCTTGCTGGTTTATCGAAATATCCTTCCGGATATTCCTTCAGAGGAAAAATGGGGTATTGGTATTCAGCTTCGCAGGGCTTCCCAAAGCATTTCCACAAATATCGCGGAGGGATTTGGGCGGTATTACTACCAGGACATGGTCAGGTTCTGCTATATTGCACGGGGTTCCCTAGAGGAGACAATTTCTCTAGTGGCCTTAAGCTATGAATTGGGCTTCATTAGGGATGAAAAATCTCAACTTTTTATTGAGAAATCCAACCAGGTATTGCAATTGATTAATGGCTACATCAGCTATTTAAAAAAGAGTATTCTGGAATTAAAGACCATCCAAACAATCCTATCTACTCTTTCCAGGAAGAATATCCTCAAAACTATCTTGAATCCGATTCTCAATTCTCAAATCTCGATTCTCCCTATGATAAATAAATGATTTATGGAGTCAAAACAATGAAATTACCTCTTTCCTGGCTTATAGATTACGTAGATATCCACTTAGATTTGGAGCAGCTTGCCAAAACTTTGACCATGTCCGGGCTCGAAGTGGACAGTGTGACCCTGATTGGACTGCCCATGCCGCCCGGCGATAAGCACGAATTCAAATACTCTGGCCTCACCTGGGACCCCGAAAAGATTGTTGTGGCAGAGATCACCGAGGTGCTGCCGCATCCCAACGCAGATCGGCTGGTCTTGTGCAAGCTCAACGATGGTCAGGCGGAACAACTTGTGCTCACCGGCGCCCCAAATCTTTTTGAATACAAGAATTTAGGCCCGCTTCAACCGGCGCTGAAGGTAGCCTATGCCAAGGAAGGCGCCCAAATCTACGATGGTCATCAACCCGGGCAGGTGCTAACAACTCTCAAACGGGCTAAAATTCGCGGTGTGGATTCATACTCCATGGTCTGTTCGGAAAAAGAGCTGGGTATCTCTGAAGAACATGAGGGCATCATGCTGTTTGATGCTGATGCCCCAACCGGTATGCCGCTGGTGGATTACATGGGGGACGCTGTCTTTGATCTGAGCATTTTGCCCAACATGATCCGCAATGCCTGTGTGCTGGGGGTTGCCCGCGAACTTTCTGCAGTCACCGGCATGCCGCTGCGCAAGCCATCTGCTTCTGTGGTTGCAGACGGACCTGCGATTGCTGGCAAAGTGGAGATCGATATCCGTGTCCCCGAATTGAATCCGCGCTTCGCTGTTGGCTTGATCCAGGATGCAGAGATCAAGCCTTCTCCATTCAAAGTGCAAACGCGCCTCAAGCTGGCGGGTATGCGCCCCATCAACAACATCGTGGATGCCACCAACTACCTGATGCTGGAGATCGGTCAGCCATTGCATGCTTTCGACTATGATGAGCTGCTCAAGCGCAATGATGGCAAGACACCCACAATCATCACCCGCCAGGCTGGCAAGGATGAAATGCTCACAACCCTGGATGGCGTGGAGCGCAAATTGGATGACTTCACTGTTCTGGTGTGTGATACCGAGGGCGCACTCTCCATCGCTGGCGTGATGGGCGGTTCGGAAACGGAAGTCACCCCTTCCACCAAGAATATCCTCCTGGAAGGCGCCAGTTGGAACTTGATCAACATCCGCAAGACTACCGCCTCGCAAAAGATCAATTCAGAGGCTGCGTACCGTTTCAGCCGCGGCGTTCACCCTGCCCTCGCTGAAGCTGGTGTCATCCGCTGCCTGGAATTAATGCGCCAGTGGTCTGGTGGTGTGGTGAGCAAAGGGCTGGTAGATGCCTACCCGTTGGTTCCTTCCCCGGTGGAAGTGACTGTCACCGAAAACGATGTTCGCCGCATCCTCGGTATAGAATTAAAAGCTTCAGAAATTGCCGCCATGCTGCAGAGGTTGGAATTCACTTGTAGCGTGACGGGAAATCGCGTCAAAGCTGTCGCACCCGATTTCCGGATGGATATCGGTGAAGGTATAACCGGCCGCGCGGATGTGCTGGAGGAGATCGCACGCATTTATGGCTACGAGCGCATCCCCGAAACCCGCCTGACGGATGTCATGCCGCCGCAGTTCGGCAACCCGGAATTGGAGCGTGAAGAGAAACTGCGCGATGTACTGGCCAACCTGGGTTTGCAAGAGGTAGTCTCCTATCGCCTGACCACCCCCGAGCACGAAGCCCGCCTGCATCCGGAAAATATTCCAAACCCTGAAGAGTACATCACCCTGCAGAATCCCATTACCCCAGAAAGACGGGTGATGCGCCGCAGCATTTTGGCCAGTGTCCTGGATAACCTGGAAAAGAACGCCCGCACCGCGGTCAGCCTATCCATGTTTGAGATAGGCAGCGTCTACCTTGCTGCAGCTGAGAAGACCCTCCCGGATGAACAGCCGCGCCTGGCTATTATATTGGCCGGGTTGCAGAGTAAACCTTCGTGGGATGTCAAAGCTCCGCCAGCATTCGATTTCTTCGACTTGAAGGGGATCGTGGAGGAATTGTGCACAGCGTTCCAATTGCCGGAGGTCCATTTTGCAGATTCCACCAATCCGACATTCCACCCCGGGAAACAAGCCAGGTTAATGAGCGGCGAAGTGATGATCGGGGAGTTTGGCGCGCTGCATCCACAGGTAAAAGCCCATTACGAGGCTGGTTATTCAGAGATCCTGGCTACAGAATTGGACTTACGTTCTTTCTTCGAAGTCAGCAGTAAAGCCAGTCAGTTGATTCCGGTGCCCGCCTTCCCACCGATATTGGAAGATATTGCCATCGTTGTGGATGAAAACCTGCTTGCTGGCGAGATTGAAGCGCTAATCCGCCAGACTGGTGGCAACCTGCTGACAGATGTGCGCCTTTTCGATATTTTCCGCAGCCCGCAGATCGGCGAAGGGAAGAAGAGTATGGCTTATAACCTCACCTACCAGGCCCACGATCGGACCCTGACTGATAAAGATGCCACCCTGATCCGGCAGAAGATCATCCGCAGCCTGGAACAGGCACTGAACGCGAAATTGCGCAGTTAGTGATCATTATTAACCAATGCAGGGTGCTTTGTGAATGCACCCTGCTATAAACCCATATCATCCTTTGATATTATGATTACCAGGAAGGGGGTTATACATCCACTCCCAGCCAATTCCGGATTAATAAACCGATTACAAAACTGATGGCTGCCACACTCAAGCTAAGCCCGGCCATCTCCAAAAACCTGCGGCGGAAATTTTCATCCTTTGCCACCGATATGTAATAGTTGAAGACAGCGATAATGATGACCGCCACGCTGAGTGTGATCGCCAGGCTGACAAACACATTGTCAAGCAGCAGATAGGGCATGATCAATACCGTCACCGTGAAGACATAAGCAATGCCGGTGTACACCGCAGCTTTGACTGGGTGCTTGTCGGTCTTTTCTGAACGGGTGGATAGGTATTCCGATGCAGCCATCGAAAGCGAGGCGGCAATGCCGGTGATCAAGCCGGTGAGGGCGATGAGCTGAACGTTCTGCAGCGCCAGGGTCAAGCCGGCCAGCGCCCCGGTTAGCTCCACCAGAGCATCGTTCAAACCCAGCACCACCGACCCGGCATAACGCAAGGCTTCTTCATCCAACATTTCCAGCAGCGCTGCTTCATGCGCCTCTTCATCCGCGCGGATGGCATTGATCTCGGGGATGGTTTTAGCAATTTCTGCGTAATTCACCTGCGCACCAGCTTCTCCCCGTTCCATTAATTTCACGCCAAAAGTGAATCCAAACAACCGGCTGACCAGGGTGTAAAAGAGTATATTGAACCATCTGGGCTTGACATCCTGCCCGGTGAAGTGCTTCCACTTCTGATAATGCCCCAATTCATCGCTGGCGATCTTTTCCACCACATCCCGATTCGACCCGGCAGGCAAAAAAGCAGCTATGCGTTTGTAGATATGGTATTCAGTGATCTCATTTTTTTGCGCGGTGATAAGTTTTCTTCGCAGCGTATCCGTTAATTCCATGTTTCCTCTAGTTTTCTAGTTAATTACTACTTGATCACTGGCATACGGGCTTATTCTTCTTGGGGGTGATTATCAAGCACCTTTTCGATCCGTTCCTGGATGTCGTCTGTCAGCTTATCCACCACTTCGCCGGCATGGATGTTCTCTTCCAATTGATCTATGCGGGAGGCACCAGTAATCACGCTGCTGATTTCCTTGCGGCGCAGGATCCAGGCAATAGCCAGCTGGGCTGGAGTCAACCCCAGGTCGGCGGCAATCACCCCCAACTCGCGTACCTTGCTGATCTGCTCTTCTGTAATTCGCTCTTTCACCCAGGCCATCTCTGGGTAAGATGCCCGGCTGCCTTCAGGGATGCCTTTGTTGTACTTTCCAGAGAGCAGCCCGTAAGCCAACGGACTGAATGTGGTAAGCCCCAGCCCATACTCCTTTACCGCGAAGCTCAAGTCCACTTCCACGGAACGGCGGTCCAGCATGTTATAGCGGCATTGCTCCATGGAAGGCGGGACCACATTCAACTGTCGTGCGGCAGCGATGGCGGCGGTCACCTGGCTGGCACTCCAGCGCGATGTGCCCCAGTACATGATCTTTCCCTGGCTTACCAGGTCGCTCATGGCGCGCACAACTTCTTCCAGGGGGGTATCCGGGTCATAGCGGTGACAGAAGTACAGATCAATGTAATCCGTATCCAGCCGTTTGAGGGTGGCATGGATGGAATCGAAAATGTGTTTGCGTGACAACCCTTTCCCGTTTGGGCCGGGGAAGGTGGGAAAGAACACTTTGCTTGAAATGACCAGCGCCTGGCGCGGAATGCCCTGGATAGCCTTGCCCATCACCATTTCTGCCAGGCCATCTGCGTACATATCCGCATTGTCAAAGAAGTTGACTCCCTGGTCATACGCAGCTCGTAACAGATGGATCGAGGTCTCCTCATCCAGTTGTGAGCCAAAGGTCACCCATGTACCCAGGGATATCTCGGATACTTTGAGGCCTGTGCGTCCGAGGCGGCGATAGTGCATTATTTACCTTCTCCAATTCCCAGGGGTTTCCATTTTTTTCCATCAGCGCGCAGCCGGTGAGCTCCTCCGCCGCGGTTGTGCAACTGATCAAAATTCTCCGGCTTGATGAACATCTCGTCACCATCCAGCATGCCGGAGATGCCGCGCTGGCCGGGTTCTTCCTTTTTCTGCTGGCAAAATGGACAGGCAGCTGGATCATGCGGCTGATACACAATCGGCTCTTCATAAGCGGTCACATAGCCTTCGTAGTTGCGCAGCACGACCTTGTGATCGGACTGCGAGATGAGGTAATTGGGCATGACAGGGATCTTGCCTCCACCACCCGGGGCATCCACTACATAAGTGGGCACTGCAAAACCCGAAGTGTGACCGCGCAGCGCTTCGATGATTTCGATGCCCTTGCCTACCGGCGTACGAAAGTGCCCCGCACCCTCCACCAGGTCGCACTGGTAAAGATAATACGGGCGGACACGAATGCGTATCAGGTCCTGCACCAACTGGCGCTGGATGTGCGGGCAGTCGTTCACCCCAGCCAACAGTACGGACTGGTTGCCCAACGGGATGCCCGCGCGGGAAAGCTTGTCACAGGCGATTTCCAATTCTCGCGAGATCTCGCTGGGGTGGTTGACATGGATATTCAGCCATAGAGGGTGGTATTTTTGCAACATATCGGTTAGTTCGTCCGTCACACGCTGCGGCATAAAGACCGGCACCCGGCTGCCGATACGGATGATCTCAATGTTCGGAATGGCTCGCAGCCGCGAGAGGATCTCTTCCAACTGCTTGGGAGCAATGGCCAATGGGTCGCCGCCTGAGAGCAGCACATCGCGTACCTGGGGGGTCTGCTCCAAATAGGCGATCTGTGCTTCGAACTCCGATCGCGAGAAGTTTGCCGCCGGGTCGCCCACAATGCGCGAACGGGTGCAGTAACGGCAGTAGGAAGCGCACTGGGTGGTCACCATCAGCAGTACACGGTCCGGGTAACGGTGCACCAGGCCGGGTACGGGTGAGTGCCGGTCTTCCGCCAGCGAGTCTTCCATCATGCCAGTAAAAGGCAGGATTTCTTCCGCAGTGGGGATGATCTGTTTTCTGATGGGATCATTCAGATTTTCCGGATCGATCAACGAGATGAAATAAGGGGTGATGTCCACACGGAAGAGTCCGGGGGTGCTGAGCGCCTTTTTTTCGCTATCGGTCAGCGGCAGTACCTTTTCAATCTCATCAACAGTATTCAGCCGGCGGCTGAGCTGCCAGCGCCAGTCGTTCCACTTTTCATCGGGAACTTCCTGGAATATCTTGGCTCGTTTTGAAGTAAATTTTCTGGGGGGCATTTTATTTTCTTTCTTTTGTGATCCGATCAAACCTTCGCTGCCTTTGAAACGCTTAGACAGCGGTATTCTGGCTTAATGTCATCCGCCAGACCATGTGTGCAGGCAGGTGGGACAATATCCGGCCGCAGGCTTTTGGCGGATCATGATCGGTGCGGTAGAAACCGGCAAAGAAAGTGTAAGACTGCAGGGAACGCATATAAATATTGTACGGGATAGAAGGGTAAGGGTCAATATGCCCCAGAAGGTATTGAAATTAGATGAATAGTCGAAAACTCGGACTGCTAATATGTTCCTGAAATTAGCCGAAAGTCTTTGATTGTCACACAGCATGAATGTACAATAAAACTATGGCAGAAACCTTTGATATTGGACAAAATATTTCGGAGATCGAAGCAGAATTAGCAAATCTGGATCGTCGCCGCGGCCAGTTACTGGATGAGCTGACACAATTTCGCCGGCAACTCCTTCAAAAAGATTCCCCTTCACAAATACCGCTGCCCCTTCAAGGAATTTCAATCAATAACCAATCCTCTCAAGAGGAAAAAATCCGGTTATTCCGTTCTTTATTTAATGGGCGGGAGGATGTGTTCCCGCGCAGGTTTGAAAATTCCAAAACCGGAAAGTCAGGCTACGCCCCCGTCTGTCGCAATGAATGGCAAGCAGGTATCTGCCAAAAGCCAAAGATTGCCTGCCAGGATTGCAATTTTCGCGCATTTATTACTGTCAGTGATGAAATTATTCGCAATCACCTCAAAGGGAATGATCCAAACGACCGCGCAAATAGAGACTTCACAATCGGAGTCTATCCTTTGTTGATAGATGAAACATGCTGGTTTCTGGTAGTTGACTTTGATAAATCAACCTGGGCTGAAGACACAAAGGCATTTCTTGATACCTGTGCCAGTTATCAGGTACCTGCTGCGCTGGAACGGTCAAGATCTGGCAATGGTGGGCATGTCTGGATATTCTTTGAAAAACCTATCTCTGCAGCATTTGCCCGAAAACTTGGAGCATTGATGCTGACTAAAACGATGAATCGGCGACCGGAAATAGGGATGGATTCTTATGACCGCTTGTTTCCCAGCCAGGATACCTTACCCAAAGGAGGCTTTGGAAACTTAATTGCCTTACCGCTACAGAAGAAACCCCGTGAACGGGATAACAGCGTTTTCGTGGATCAGGATCTCAACCCCTATCCCGACCAGTGGACTTTTTTGTCATCGATTCAAAAGATGACTCGTCAAGTCCTCGAAAGAATTGTAAAAAATGTTCAAGATGAAGGAGAAATTACCGGCGTCCGGGCGGTGATTTTGGATGATACCGAGAACGAACCCTGGAAACTGACCTCATCACGGAAATATAAGGAACCCCGAATAACCGGTCCTTTGCCAGGTCACCTCAACCTGGTCATCAGCAATCAGATTTACATCGAAAAAGAAGGGCTGCCCGCTCCCTTGCGAAATCGCATCGTTCGATTGGCTGCCTTTCAAAACCCGGAATTCTACAAAGCTCAGGCCATGCGACTCTCGACGTTTGGGAAACCCAGGATTATTAGCTGCTGTGAGGAATATCCGAAACACCTTGCCTTACCCAGAGGGTGTCAGGAAGAGCTACTCCAAGTACTTGGTGATCTAAAAATCAAAACGGTGGTGCTTGACGAACGTGTGACTGGTGATCCTCTATTATTAAACTTCCAGGGATCTCTTCGTCTCGAGCAGCAGCTTGCCGCAGATCAGATTATTAAGCATGATATAGGCGTTCTTTCTGCTTCCACAGCGTTTGGCAAAACAGTCATTGGCGCATGGTTGATTGCCCAAAGAAAGGTAAACACCCTGGTGATTGTTCATCGAAAACAGTTGATGGACCAATGGGTAGAAAGCCTCCAATCGTTTTTGGGACTGGGGAAAAAGGAAGTCGGGCAGATTGGGGGCGGGAAACATAAAATCACCGGAACGGTAGATGTTGCGATGATCCAGAGCCTGGTCGACAAGGGTACAGTCAATGATCTTGTGGGGAATTATGGCCATATCATTGTTGATGAATGCCACCACATATCGGCTGCCAGCTTTGAGCAAGTGATTCGGCAAGCAAAAGCCAGGTTCATTACCGGGTTATCCGCAACCGTCATCCGTCAGGATGGTCACCACCCTATCATTTTTATGCAATGTGGGCCTGTCCGATACCGGATAGATGATTGCCAACAGGCTGCATCACGCTCATTTACCCATAGAGTAATTGTCCGCAAAACTGGTTTTACCCTGCCAGCCCAATTGAATGATACATCGCAACCTGGTATCCAGGAAATCTATGCGATGCTCGCATTGGATTCGACGCGGAATCAAATGATTGTTGACGATGTTGTTAAAACCGTTCATACTGGCCGGTCGCCTGTATTGTTGACGGAACGACGAGAGCATCTCGCTTATTTTACTGATACCCTGGCGGGCAAGGTGAAAAATATCATCGTTTTATCCGGCGGGATGGGGCGCAAACAACGGATTTTATTGATGGACGAGTTGAAGAGAATTCCGGAGGATGAAGAACGTTTGATCATTGCTACAGGTCGCTATCTGGGGGAGGGGTTTGATGATGCCCGTCTGGATACGTTATTCCTGGCATTGCCAATTGCCTGGCGCGGGATAGTAGCACAGTATGCCGGTCGCCTTCATCGGAATTATGATCGGAAAAGCGAGGTTATTATTTATGACTACGTCGATGACCAGGTGCCTGTACTGGCGGGGATGTTTGGGAAACGAAAGAAGGGTTACAAGGCTATTGGGTATGAAGTGGGCTAATATTGTTAGTCATAGGGTTGTGCGCCAATGGCGAACTAAGGCAAATTCACATTGAAGCACCTCCCATAGATTGCTGGAAGATGCTTCATCATTTAGAAATCTCTTTGCCTCTAGGCTCGAACTGCTGGTCGGAACTTACGACCGCAGGAAGTGCTGTGCACATGCGTAGAGGGTATATCATCCCCTTGTGGGACAGCGTATACCCGTATATACGATATTGTCGCGCATTGCCTTTCACCGTCCTATTACGATGATTTCTAGAAAACGCTTGACAAGCGAGAATAAATGTTGTACAGTATATCTGTACATATTGGAGGAAGAAATGACCATTCAAACTACATACACTCAAGCCCGTGACGGGTTGGCGAAATTACTTGACCAGGTAACACACAACCGGGAAGTAGTTGTGATTCAACGCCGCGGTGAAGAAGAAGTAGCGATGATCGCTGCTTCGGAACTGGAAAGCCTGATGGAAACCGCTTACCTGCTTCGCTCTCCTGCAAATGCTGAACGTCTGCTATCAGCACTTGGGCGAGCATTGAAAAATGAAACCACGCCTCAATCCATTGAAGCATTGCGTCGCGAGGTTAATCTTGAGTAAAAAAGAACGTTCGGTAGTATTTCAACCGGAGTTCATCGAAGACCTGCGCTACTGGGTGGAAACTGACCGCAAGCTGGCAATCAGAGTATTCGACTTGATCGTAGCTATTCTACGAGATCCTTTTGAAGGTGTTGGGAAGCCTGAACCGCTCAAATACCTGACACCAGGAGCATGGTCCAGAAGAATAACTCAGGAGCATCGCATCGTTTACCTGGTTCGGGATAATCAGATCGATTTCTTGCAAGCGAGATACCATTACTAGATTTTCGAACCCCCTAAAAAATTAAAGCGCCCCGTTCATTCGCTGATAAGGGCGCTTGATCCTAGGCCGAACTGCTGGTCGGAACTTACGACCGCAGGAAGTGCTGTGCACAAGCGTAGCGTGTATATCATCCCCTTTTGAGATAGCGTATACCCGTATATACGACCCGGTACGCGCGGTAGATGTGAGAGTGTCGATCTAACGGATTTCGTTCGCGAAGCATGGCGCTGGGGCGGACGAGGTCCCCCGTCCGAGTGGAAAACCGCTGAAGCGTAGAAAACTGCCTGGGATTGCCGCACGCCGCGAAGCGGCAGTCCCACACGTCAGGGGCACGCTTTGTTAGGCCCTCTGTGACACTGGCACATGCCTCTGCGAGATCTGACAAAGATATTCTTAATCCAGCTCGGCTAGTCTGGCCCGGACCAAATCCTTCACTAATACTCTATCGATTTCCCAATCGACAGGGATCTGAAAGCAGTTCTTGAAGAGGACAAACTTCCCCAGCCTCACCTTAAAGTCTTCAATTACACGAGTACTCCAGGGTGAAAATGTTAGATGCTGCTTGTAGGCAACTG